>DASTFB010000041.1 GCA_035709005.1 Candidatus Methylomirabilota bacterium
TGCCCTCCGGCACCACAGGGCGCCAGCATGCCGGCGATGATCGCGACGAGGACGACGAGGGGCGCGCGCCTCATGGGCAAGTTTCGTCTGCTCGGTCCGGAGTGGCGCCCATGGCGCCCCGATCTTCGCCAGTCGTCGAACTATAATTCGACCCCGGGATAGGCTGGTCTGGATATCCCGCAGATGCTGCGGGTGACCGCTGCCTATCACCGAATCGAAACCGCTTGCCTATTCGCTCTTTGCCTTCTCTTTCCAGCCATTCGGTCGAGCACGGCGCTGCTGCACGATCTGGATATGCTGCAGCACTCTGCAGCCCATCCCGTCGCGTTTGCATTCAAACACGGCGAGAGGAGTCATGGCGCGAACATCCTATCCGCCGGGCTCCGGACGGCGGCAGGGCCGCGGTTGAGGGCGTGGGTATAGATCATGGTGGTGGCGACGTCGCGGTGGCCGAGCAGTTCCTGTACGGTCCGGATGTCGTGGCCGTCCTCGAGCAGGTGCGTCGCGAACGAGTGGCGAAGCGTGTGAGGGGCCGCGCGCTTGGCGATCCCGGCCCGCCGGACGGCACTCTTCACGGCACGCTGGAGGACCGACTCGTGCAGGTGGTGTCGACGTACCTGGCTGGTCAGGCGGTCTCGATAGACACGCGTGGCCGGGAAGACCCACTGCCAGGCCCATTCCCGGCCGGCATTCGGATATTTCCTGAGGAGAGCAGTCGGCAACGCCACCCAACCTGCACCTGCCGCCAGATCGGCTCGATGCTGGGCCCGGACGACCTCGAGGTGTCGACCGAGATCGGCCTTGGCGACGACCGGGAGCATTGTGACCCTGTCCTTGTCCCCCTTGCCACCCCGAACGAGGATCTGATTTGTCGTGAAGTCGACGTCCTGGACCCGGAGACGGCAACACTCGAGCACCCGCAGACCGGCACCATAAAGCAGGCAGGCCATCAGGCGGGGCTCGCCCTCGAGACGTTGGAGGATGGCCCGAACCTCCTCGCGTGTGAGCACGACCGGAAGTCGAACAGGTCGCTTGGCTCGGACGATCCCATCGAGCCAGGGCAGGTCGACCCCCAGCACGTCACGGTACAGGAACAGGAGCGCGCTGAGCGCCTGGTTCTGGGTGGAAGCGGCCACCCGGTCATCGACAGCCAGTGAGGTGAGAAACGCCGTCACCTCCGGAGCGCCCATCTCGGCAGGGTGGCGCTTGCCGTGAAAGACGATGAAGCGGCGGATCCAGGCGACGTAAGAGGCTTCGGTGCGTCGGCTGTAGTCGCGTGAGCGAACGGCGGCCCGCACTCGGTCCAAAAGCCGCGGCTTCGGCTGATCGACAGGCCCGGGCGCAACCGTTTCACACACCATCGGGCAGCGCCCGGCACCTGCCTCAGCCGGGTAGTGAGCCGGCGCACTCGATCGCAGAAGGGTCGCTGCGGCCGCCCCCTTTCGCTCGCGTCAGCACTATAGCCGACGTGGCGGACGCCGACAATGCTGGCGTCGGTTTATCCAACCGATGGCTTTGCCACCCCCGCCGCGTCGCAATCTACTTGCACCGCTGGCGGCGTTCCTATAGAGATACACGTGTGGCGCGTGCTCACGCGCTGAGCTTCGATCGGGGCTCGCTGCGCCTCGACGCGCCGGCGACGGTGCAGGTGCCGCCCTACTTCGTCTGGGATGAGCGCGTCAGCGCCTGGCGCACGGCGGCCGTCAACCACTTCCGAATCTGCGAAGACGCCGCGACCTACCGGCTGCCGCTCGCCGACCAGGCGCCCCGCTTCTTCCCGGCCCCCTCGCTCAAGACGGCGCTGCCCCCACTCCGGCCCGACCAGCAGATGGCGATCGAGGCCTGGGAGCAGGCGGGCGGCCGCGGCGTGATCGTCAAGCCCACCGGCACGGGCAAGACCGAGATCGCGCTCTCGATCGTGGCCCGGCATCAGACGCCGACCCTGGTGGTCGCGCCGCTCCGCGACCTCATGTACCAGTGGCAGCGCCGCATCAAGCAGGGGCTCGGCTTCGACGCCGGCGTGCTCGGCGACGGGCGGCAAGAGGTCTGGCCCATCACGGTGACCACGTACGACAGCGCCTGGATCCACATGAAGGACATCGGCAACCGGTTCCGGCTGATCGTGTACGACGAGGTCCACCACCTGCCCGGGCCCGTCCAGCACGAGAGCGCGCTCGACTGTCTGGCTCCGCTCCGGCTTGGCCTCAGCGCGACGCCCTGGCGGGCCGACGGCCGGGACGCGATGCTGGCCGAGCTGGTCGGTCCCATCGTGTACCAGGAGGATCTGGCCCAGGCGCGCGGCCACACGGTGGCCGATTACGTGATCGTGCGGGTGCCCATCTACCTCACCGAGGAGGAGCAGGCCGAGTTCGACGAGCTGTCGCGGAGCATCCGGCACTACGTGGCGGCCTGCCGGCTGGAGGAGGGAAGCTTCGACTGGAGGGACATGGCCCGGCGCTCCCGCGCCGATCCCCAGGCCCGCGAGATCCTCCGGCGCTGGCGGCGCAAGCTGGCCATCGTCAACCGCTCGGCCGAGAAGCTGCGCGTGCTGGAGGACGTCTTTCGCCTGCACCCGGACGAGCCCGTCATCGTCTTCACGGCCTCCAACCGGATGGCCCTGGACGTGTCGGCGCGGTTCCTGATCCCGGCCCTCACCGCCCACTCCGACAAGCACGAGCGCAACCGGGTGCTGGACGCCTTCGCGGCCGGTCGGATCAAGGCGCTGGCCGCCTGCGAGGTCCTCAACGAGGGCTGGGACGCGCCCGCCGTGAAGGTGGGCGTCGTGCTGGGCGGCGAGAAGGGGGTGCGCGAGGCCGTGCAGCGGCTGGGCCGCCTCTTGCGGAGATCGGGAGACCGCACCGCCCGGCTCTACGAGGTCGTGGTCCAGGAGACTCCGGACGTTGCCCGGGCGCGACGTCGGGGAACGGTCGATGCTTACCGCCGCGCTACGCGTCTATCACTGGGACAGGCGAACCAGCTCGATCTCTTCTGACCGGCTCGAGAACGAGGTGCTGCCCGTTCTCGAGCCGGCGCTGGCCGTCTACCGCGGCGCGGTCGGCCAGACGCGGGGCGTCGTTCGGAATGCCTGCCGGCGGGCGCTGCGGGGACTGCGGCCCGATCGCGTGGAGCCGATGGTAAAGCTCCTCGACGACGTGGCCACCTACGAGTGGCCCGCTTCCGCCCGCTGCGCCGGGCGACGGGTAGAAGTCTTCGAGCGGGCGGCCGCGCGCCATCCGGTGCTCGACGCGGGCGCCGTCACCGCTCTGCTGGCCGAGGAATATAGGCCGCCACCGGCCGGGCACGCCGAGGCCGTCGCCGCGCTCTACGCCGACTATCCCGAGTACCACCGCCTGACGGCCTTTCCAGCCGACTACACCGCCGAGCGGCTGCGTGCCGACTACGATCTGGCCCAGGCCCAGGCGCTGCTCTACTCGGCCACGCGGGTGACGCTGGAGGCCGGGCGCGACTTCAAGCACATCCTTCGCTACGCCCGCCTGGCGAGGCTGCTCCATCGCGTGGAGCGGCTCCGGGGCGCGCCAGCCGGCCGGGAGCCGCGGAAGTCGTCAGGCAAGCTGGGAGGGCGCCGGCGTCGCCGGGCCGCCGCCGCGGCGGTGGTCCTCGCCGACGGGGGCTACCGCTTCGTGCTCGACGGGCCGAACTCGGTGCTGCGCCGGACGCGCGCCTACGGGGTGGACTTCTCGCGGTTCCTGGCCGCGCTGGTGCGGCTGCCCGACTGGCGGCTCCAGGCCGAGATCGAGCTGCGCCGGGGCTGGCGGCCCTTCACGCTCACGCTCGCTGCGGGCGCCGGCCTGGGGCTCGGGGCCACGCCGCCCGCCGAGTTCGACTCCACCCTGGAGGCGGCGATCGCTCGCAAATTCGGCCGGCAGCGGGAAGGTTGGCGGCTGGTGCGGGAGGGGGCGGTGCTCGACGTGGGAGGCAGCTTGCTGGTTCCGGACTTCGTGTTCCGCCACCGGGACGGAACCGAGGTGCTGCTGGAGATCGTCGGATACTGGACGCCCGAGTACCTGGCCGACAAGCTGGGCAAGCTCGCGGCAGTCCGCGGCGTGAACCTCATCGTGGCCGTGCCCCGTCGGCTGGCCGTGCGGGCCGGCCGCCTCCCGGCGACGGTGCTGCCGTTCAAGCGCCGGCTGCTCCTCCGTGACCTCCTCCCGCGCCTGGAGGCGTTTCGCGGCCCTGCCGCCGGACGCTGAACCGCCGGGCGCTGAGCCCGGTGTATCATCGCGGAAAGGAGCGTAACCATGCCCGACGCCGTCATCGTCTCCACCGCGCGAACCCCGATCGGCCGTGCCTACCGCGGCGCTTTCAACAACACCCACGGCGCCGTGCTCGGCGGTCACGTCATCAAGCACGCCGTCGAGCGCGCCCGGCTGGACCCGGGCGAGGTCGAGGACGTCATCATGGGCTGCGCCATGCCAGAAGGCGCGACCGGTCACAACATCGCCCGGCAGGCGGCGATCCGCGCCGGGCTGCCCGTGACCACCGCCGGCGTGACGGTCAATCGCTTCTGCTCCTCGGGTTTGCAGACGATCGCAATGGCGGCCCATCGCGTCATCGTCGATCGGGTACCGGTGGTCGTGGCCGGAGGCCTGGAATCCATCAGCCTGGTGCAGAACGAGCACATGAACCTGCATCGGTTCCGCGAGGCCTGGCTGGAGGAGCACAAGCCCGAGATCTACATGTCGATGATCGAGACGGCCGAGGTGGTGGCCAAGCGTTACTACGTCACCCGCGAGCGGCAGGACGAGTACGCCCTGGCCAGCCAGCAGCGCACGGCGGCCGCCCAGCGCGAAGGCCGCCTGGCCGCCGAGATCGTCCCCCTGCCGACGGTCAAGCTCGTCCAGGACAAGGCAACGGGCGAGGTGCGCGAGGAAGCGGTCACGCTGACCCGCGACGAGGGCAACCGCCCCGACACCACGCTGGAGGGGTTGGCCGCGCTCAAGCCAGTGACCGGTGAGAAAGGTCATATCACCGCGGGCAACGCGAGCCAGCTCTCGGACGGCGCGTCCGCGTGTGTCGTGATGGATGCCGGGCTCGCCGAGCGACGGGGGCTGCAGCCGCTGGGGATCTTCCGCGGCTTCACCGTCGCCGCCTGCGAGCCGGACGAGATGGGGATCGGTCCCGTCTTCGCGGTGCCCCGGCTGCTCGAGCGGACGGGCATGCGGATGGACCAGATCGACCTCTGGGAGCTCAATGAGGCCTTCGCCGTGCAGGTTGTCTACTGTCGCGACCGGCTCGGCATCCCCATGGAGCGGCTCAACGTGGACGGTGGCGCCATCTCTATCGGGCACCCGTACGGCATGAGTGGCGCGCGGCTGACCGGCCACGCGCTCATCGAGGGCAAGCGGCGGGGGGCCCAGTACGTCGTGGTCACCATGTGCATCGGCGGGGGGATGGGGGCGGCCGGCCTGTTCGAGGTCGCCTGAACGTGATCCGGTCCGTCCCCGGGCGCACGCCCCGGGTCCATCCCGGGGCCTGGGTGGATCCGGCCGCTCAGGTCATCGGCGACGTAGAGATCGGCGAGGCCTCCAGCATCTGGCCGGGAACCATCGTCCGAGGCGACCAGGACAACTACATTCGCATCGGGCGCAACACGAACGTCCAGGACTGCTCGGTGCTGCACGTCACGCCGCAGTACCCCTGTCTGGTCGGCGACAACGTCACCATTGGCCACCGGTGCGTGGTCCACGCGTGCACCGTCAAGGACAACGTCCGGATCGGGATCGGCGCGGTGGTGCTCAACGGGGCGGTGGTGGAAGAGTGGGCTCAGGTCGGCGCGGGCGCGCTCGTGCCGCCGGGCAAGGTGGTGCCGTCGGGCTGGCTCGTCATGGGGGTGCCGGCCAAGCCTGTCCGGAAGATGAGCCAGGAAGAGCTCGACGACATCGCGCGCAACGCCGTGGAGTACATCGAGCTCTGGCGGCGCGACTACGGCAACCGCTGAGGACGGCGCGCGGCTGCGCTAGCCCGCGGGATCGCCGGCGTTGACGGCGATGCACTGGCCCGAGATGTTCCGGGCCAGGGGACTGCAGAGAAAGACGGCCATGGCCACGATGTCCTCGGCGGTGACCATGCGCTTGAGCGGCGAGCGCTCGATCCAGCTCCGGCGCATCTCCTCCACCGGCACGCCCCGCACCTCGGCCTGGCCGGCGATCACCCGGTCGATGCGATCGCCTTCCACGGCCCCGGGGGCGATCGCGTTGACGGTGATGTTGTGGGGCGCCAGCTCCAGCGCCATGCCGTAGGTCATGCCGACCTGCCCGGCCTTGGCCGAGCAGTAGCCGATCCGGTAGGGCAGGCCGCGACGCCCGGCCATCGAGGAGATGTTGACGATCGCGCCGCCGCCGGCCTTGATCAGCTCGGGCGTCGCGAACCGGATCATCATGTACGACGTCGTGAGGCAGGAGTTGATCGTGTAGAACCAGTCCTCGGTCGTGTACTCCTGGATCTTCTTGGTCGGGCCCCCGTCGCCGGCGTTGTTGACGAGCAGGTGCACGGCGCCGAAGGCCCGGACCGCGGCCTCCACCGTCTGCCGGGCCCCCTCCTCGGTCGCCACGTCGGCGACGAGGGCCACCGCCTTGCCGCCGGCCTTCGTGACCAGCTTCGCCGTCTCCCCGACGAGCCCGGCCGAGCGGGCCGCGCACACCACGCCGGCGCCTTCGTCGGCGAAGCGCTGGCTGGCGACCCGGCCGATCCCCTTGCTGGCTCCCGTGATGATGGCGACCCGGCCTGTCAGCAGTCCCATGCGCGCTCCCCCGTCGCGTTCAAGATGAGCCGGACCGATCGACTGGCCCGGAGCGCGGGCAGCGTAGCCCGCCCCGCCGGTTCGGGTCAAGCGCCGCCCGGAATAGAATGAAGGTGGCATGATCCTCGTCACCGGGTTCGAGCCCTTCGGGCCTCACGCCGACAACCCCTCCCGGGAGATCGCCAAGGCCGTGGACGGCCGGCGTGTCGGCGGTCAGGACGTGCTGGGCAGCGTGCTGCCCGTGCACCACGCCGAGGCCGCTGCAGCCATGGAACGGCTGCTGGCCGAGGTCGACCCGCTGGCCGTGCTGCATCTGGGCCTTGCCGAGGGCCGCGCCCGGATCGGTCTCGAGCGCGTGGCCATCAACGTGCTGGACTACCCGATCCCGGACGCCGGAGGCTATCGCGCGGCGAACGAGCCCTGCGTCGTGGGGGGCCCGACGGCGTATCTGAGCACGTTACCGCTACGGTCGATCCTGGCGGCCCTCACTGCGGAGGGAATTCCCGCGTTCATCTCGAACAGCGCGGGCACTTACCTCTGCAACCAGACGCTCTACAGCACCCTGCACCTCGTCGCCACGCGCCGGCGTCGGACCCGTGTCGGCTTTGTCCACCTGCCGTTGCTTCCCTCGATGGTGGCGGCGAGCGGGCTGGACCAGCCCAGCATGGCAGCCGGCACCATGCTGAGGGCGGTCGAGGTGACGCTCGAGGTGATCGCGGGCGACGGGGAAGAGAGGGGGTCGGGCTAGAGCCGCTGCCCCGCCCGCGAGGTGCGCCGTTCCCGCGAGGCGGCGTGGAGCAGCTCGCACCACCGGCGGTTGGCCTCGCCGCCCGCCTCGGCGCTTCCCGACAGGAACGCTTCCGAGGTCACGACGGCGTCGTCGGAGCCGTCGCGGGCTGGCGCATGGCCATCGCACCAGCGCACGTCGAGGACTTCACGGGTGGGATCGGCCCCCGGCTCGCAGCCAGGACAGTAGGCGCGGGCGACGCACGTGGCGTCCGCGATAAACTCTGTCACCGGACTATGGCGACATCACGTTGCGCCATCAAGTTCGACGCTAGCACAACAGGGTCGCGCAAACGAAGTTTCGCGGCTATAGTCGCCCCCGTCCCGAAGCGCTAGCGAGAGGAGCGTGAGCCATGCCTAACATCACGATCCAGTGGTATGCCGGTCGGACCCCCGAGCAGAAGCGCCAGCTCGTCGCCGCCATCACCGAGGCCGTGGTCAAGATCGGCAAGACGACGCCCGACCAGGTCCACATCGTCTTCCAGGACGTCGAGAAGTCCGACTGGGGTTACAACGGCCGCCTGGCCAGCGACCCGGCCTGAGGCCCTCGTGAGACCCAACACCCTGCGGGAGATCTGGCGGCGCGGCGGGGCCGTGGTGAACGGGTGGCTGGCCATCCCCAGCGCGTTCTCGGCGGAGGTGATGGCCCACCAGGGCTTCGACTCCCTCACCATCGACATGCAGCACGGGGTCGTCGACTATCAGGCCGCGGTCACCATGCTGCAGGCGGTGGCCACGACGCCCGTCATCCCCCTGGCCCGGGTGCCCTGGAACGATCCGGCCCCGATCATGAAGATCCTCGACGCCGGCGCGTACGGGTGATCTGCCCCATGGTCAATACGGCCGAGGAGGCGGTCTACGTGGGGCCGTCGGACCTCAGCCTGGCGCTGGGCTTCAAGCCCCGGCTCGACCAGACGGAGCCGGCGGTGGTGGAAGCCCAGCGGGAGATCGTGGAGGTGTGCCGCCGGCGCGGGGTGGTGGCGGGCATCCACAACGCCACGGCCGCCTACGCCCAGAAGATGGTGGCGGCCGGCTACCAGTTCGTCACGCTGGCCAGCGACAGTCGCTTCCTCGCCGCCAAGGCCGCCGAAGAAGCGGCCGCCGTCCGCAAGACCGCCGGCGGCGGGGGACGCCTGCCCGCGTACTAGGCGCATGGGCGGCCCCGGGCTGGACGGCGTGCTCGCCAGCTGGCTGCCGACCGCAGGGCAGGGGCCGCTGATGCACGTCGTCGTGGCCACCGCCACGTTCATCGACGCCACGGGCCTGCCCTTCCCGGGGCGCCTGTTTCTCGTCGCCGCTGGTGCCAGCGCCGGCGACCCGATGCGGGCGGCGACGCTGGCGGTCGCCGGCGCGGTCGGTGCGGTGGCCGGCGATCACCTCTGGTACGCCACCGGACGGTTGGGCGGCCACAGCCTGCTGCGGGCCTACTGCCGCCTGTCGCTCGGCTCCGGGCGCTGCGTGAGCCGGGCGCGGGAGCACTTCGAGCGGTTCGGCCCGCTGACCATCATCATGGGGCGGTTCGTGGCCGGCGTGCGCATCTTCGCCGCGCCCATGGCCGGGACAGGGCTCATCTCCTACCCTCAGTACCTGCTCTTCGACGCCGTGGGCGGGCTGGTCTGGGCGGGGGCGTTCGTCGGCCTGGGCTACCTGCTGGGAGATCAGTGGCGCGATATGATCGATCGGTTCGGAGCCGGTCCGGTGATCGTCGCCGCCCTGGCTGCCGTCGTGCTGGCCGCGGCGGCGACGATGGCCGTGCGCCTGCTGCGCCGGCGCCGCCACGGGCCTGCGCGCCTGGCGGGCTGACCGCCGGCTCGTATACTTGCGCGCGCCCCTGGCGGGCGCCTACAATGGTTTCGTCTGCGGCGCGCCGTTGTCCTCATCGCTGCCGTTTCATCTCTGCTGGCGCTTCGCCGGACGGGTGCTTCGGGAGTGTTCTAGAACACCGGGCGAGGAGCACGGGCGGATGAACGGTCGCACGCCTCGATATCTCAAGATCGCGGACGCGCTGCGCGGGCGGATCCGCAGCGGCGAGCACGCCGCCGGTGACCAGCTGCCCAACCAGCGCCAGTTGGCCCGCGAGTTCGGCGTCACCCTCATGACGTTGCGCCAGGCCCTGGAGGTGCTCGAGCGGGACCGCCTGATCCGTCGGCGCCATGGCCTGGGCACCTTCGTGGCGGCCCCCTTCATCGACTACGACATCCTCCAGCACCAGCGCTTCGCCACCGACCTCCGGGCCCAGGGCGAGCCGGTGAGCACGCGGCTGCTGGCGAGCCGGTTCGTCATCGGCGACCGCCGTGTCACGGCCGCGCTCGGTCTGGGCGCCCGGGCCCGCGTGCTCCAGCTGGAGCGCTTGCGGCTGGTCGATGGCCACCCCATGAGTCTGCAGCGCTCGTTTCTGGCCGCTCGCCTGGGGGAGGAGCTGGTGAAGGCCGACCTGGCGGCGACGCCGCTGCGTCAGGCCCTGGAGTTCAAGCTGGGTGTGACGATCGAGCGCGCCAAAGAGACCGTCTCCGCCGTCCGGCTCGGCCGACGCGAGGCCCGCGAGCTCGGCTGCCGCCTGGAAGCGCCGGCCTTCGAGTCCGAGCGGGTCTCGTTCGCCGCGGACGGTCAGCCCGTCGTCTTCGACCGTGTCTACATTCCCGGCGATCGGTTCCGCATCACCCGCGAGCTGCAGTACCAAGGAGCCTCGTGATGAAGATCCTGGTAGCCATCAAGCAAGTTCCAGATACCGCCACCCAGGTGAAGATCGGCGCCGACGCCAAGGGCATCGACACCGCCGGCATCACCTGGATCGTCTCCCCCTACGACGAGTTCGCCGTGGAGGAGGCGCTGCGCATCAAGGAAAAGGCGGGGCAGGGGGAGGTCGTCGCGGTGACGCTCGGTCCCGAACGCGCCAAGGAGGCCCTGCGCTCGTGCCTGGCCATGGGCTGCGACCGGGCCATTCACCTCAACGATCCTGCCTGGGGCGGCACCGATACGCTGGTGACCGCGCGGGCACTGGCGGCCGTCGTCAAGCAAGAGGCCCCCCAGCTCGTGCTCTGCGGGCGCCAGGCGATCGACGACGACATGGGCGCGACCCCGGCGCAGCTCGCCGAAGCGCTGGGCTGGCCGTGCGCATACTGGATCATGGAAGAAGCGGTGGCGGCGGATGGCCAATCGATCCGGGTGGCCCGGCAGGTCGAGGGCGGCCTGGAAGTTTTCGACGTCCCCCTGCCGGCGGTCCTCACGTGCCAGAAGGGACTGAACGAACCGCGCTATCCCACGCTCAAGGGGATCATGGGCGCCAAGAAGAAAGAGATCAAGGACGTGAAGGCTGGGGATCTGGGGCTCGAGCCCGGCGGCGAGCAGCTCAGCGTGGTCGCGCTCGAAGCGCTGCCGCCCCGTCCGCCGGGACGCATCATCCAGGGTGACGTCCCGACCGCCGTCAAGGAGCTCGTGCGCTCACTCCGGGAGGAAGCGAAAGCGATCTAGTCACGTTGGGCTTGCGCCGGCTTTGCCGGCGCAAGCGATCATAGGGGGAGGCCTCGGAGGGGGCCGTCGAGGCCCCCTCCGATCAGGAGACGAACATGGCAGGCGCGTTCTGGTGCGTGGTCGAGGACGACCGCAGCGGCCGTCCCAAGAAGGTGATGTCCGAGGTGCTCGGCGAGGCCACCCGACTGGCGGGGGCCGCCGAGGCGGTCTGGCTCACCGACAAGGCCACGGACGAAGGCCTCAAGCAGCTTGGCGAGTGGGGCGCCGTGAAGATCTGGCTGCTCGAGCACGCGGACCTGGCGCCGTATCGAGGCGAGGTGTGGGTGCCGGTTCTGGAGGCGCTGGTCGAACGGGAGTCGCCCAAGGCCATCTTCGGCCCGGTGACGAGCCGCCAGCGGGAGTTCCTCGCGCGTCTGGCCGCGCGCCTCGGCGTGGGCCTCGCCGCCGATTGCGTGGCCCTGGCGCTGGAGGGTGACCGCCTGGTCGCCACCCGTCCGGTCTACGCGGGCAAGCTGCTGAGCAAGGTGGCCTGGGCCAAGACGCCCTGGGTCGCCACGCTGCGTCCGAACGTGTTCCGCCCGGCCGACGCCCAGGCCGGACGCACGGCGTCCGTGGAGCGCCCCGCGCTGACGCTGCCGGCGGCACGGATGAAGCTCGTGGAGCGCCGCGAGGAGGTCTCCACGGGGCTGCCCGAGCTCACCGAGGCCGAGATCGTGCTCTCGGGCGGGCGGGGCATGAAGGGGCCGGAGAACTACGTGATCCTCGAGGAGCTGGGCGGCGTCATCGGCGCCGCGGTCGGGGCCTCCCGGGCCGCTGTCGACGCGGGCTGGCGGCCCCATCGCTTCCAGATCGGCCAGACCGGCCGCACGATCTCGCCCAAGCTCTACATGGGGTTCGGCGTGTCCGGCGCCATCCAGCACCTGGCCGGGATGCGGACGTCCAAAGTGATCGTCGCCGTCAACAAGGATCCCGAGGCGCCCATCTTCAAGATCGCCGATTACGGGATCGTGGCCGACCTCTTCGAGGTCGTGCCTCACCTGACGCAGGAATTCAAGAAGCTGCTGGAGAAGTGATGCGGTTGGACCTGACGGACGAGCAGCAGATGATCCAGTCGATGGCGCGGGAGTTCGCCGAGAGCGAGATCAAGCCCATCGCCGAGGAGATCGATCGGGACGGGCGCTTCCCCCACGAGACGGTCAAGCGCATGGGCGAGCTCGGTCTGCTCGGCATCGCGGTGCCCGAGGCCTGGGGCGGCAGCGGGGCCGACACCGTCTCCTACGTCGTCGCGCTGGTCGAGATTGCCAGGCACTGCGCTTCGCACGCCGTCGTCATGTCGGTCAACAACTCGCTCTTCTGCGACCCCGTGCTGAAGTTCGGCTCGGATGCGCAGCGGGAGCGCTTTCTCCGGCCGTTCGCGGCCGGGCACCAGATCGGCTGCTTCGCCCTGACCGAGCCGCAGGCCGGCTCCGACGCCCGGAACCAGCACACCCTGGCCACGCGCGACGGCGATCACTACGTCCTCAACGGTCGGAAGGCGTTCGTCACGAACGGTCGCGAGGCGGCCGCCGCCCTGGTCTTCGCCCAGACGGATCGCGCCCTGGGCCACCGCGGCATCGCGGCCTTCCTGATCGAGAAGGGCACGCCGGGCTTCCTCGTGCCCAAGACCGAGGACAAGCTGGGGCTGCGCGCGTCCGACACCGCGGAGTTCGTGTTCGAGGATTGCCGGGTGCCGGTGGCCAATCGCCTGGGCCAGGAGGGCCAGGGCTTCGGGATCGCGCTCAGCGCGCTCGACGCCGGCCGCATCGGCATCGCCGCGCAGGCGGTGGGTATCGCCGAGGGCGCCTGGGCGCGCGCGGTGGCCTACGCGCGCGAGCGTCGGGCCTTCGGCGTGCCGATCGGCCAGCACCAGATGGTGCAATGGATGCTGGCCGACATGACGACGGCCATCGAAGGCGCGCGCCTGTTGACGCTGCGGGCGGCCACGCTCAAGGACCGGGGCCAGCCCTTCCGGCCCGCGGCGGCCATGGCCAAGCTCTTCGCCGCGGAGACGGCGATGAAGGTCACCACCGACGCCGTCCAGGTCCACGGCGGGTACGGGTTCATCCGGGAGTACCAGGTGGAGCGGCATTTCCGCGACGCCAAGATCACGCAGATCTACGAGGGCACATCGCAGATCCAGAAGCTGGTGATCGCGCGCGCGGTCTTGGGGGAGCCAGCATGAGCGAGCAGGAGCGTTGGCGCGACGAGACGTACGAGGCGTTCCGGCGGCGCTCCCCCGAGCGTCCGGGGCGCTTCGAGACGCTCTCCGGTCTTCCGGTACGTCCGCTGTACGGGCCGGAGGATCTGCGGGACTGGTCGTACGCCGACAAGCTCGGATATCCGGGCGAGTATCCCTTCACCCGCGGCGTCTATCCGACGATGTACCGGGGGCGCCTGTGGACGATGCGGATGTTCGCCGGGTTCGGACGCCCGGAGGACACCAACGCCCGCTTCAAGTACCTGCTCGAGCAGGGGCAGACGGGGCTGTCGACGGCCTTCGACATGCCGGCGCTCATGGGCTACGACGCCGACCATCCTCGCGCCCAGGGCGAGGTCGGTAAGGAAGGCGTGTCCATCTCCACGCTGGACGACTTCGAGCGCCTGTTCGCCGACATCCCGCTCGGCGAGGTGACGACGTCGATGACCATCAACTGCACGGCGTCGGTGGCGCTGGCCATGTACCTGACCGTGGCCGACAAGCAGGGCGTGGCCTGGGATCGGGTCGGCGGCACGATGCAGAACGACATGCTCAAGGAGTTCATCGCCCAGAAGGAGTGGATCTGCCCGCCCGAGCCGGCCGTGCGGATCGTCACGGACATGATCGAGTTCACGTCGCGGTACGTCCCGCGCTTCAACCCGGTGTCGATCTCCGGCTATCACATCCGCGAGGCCGGGGCCACGGCGGTGCAGGAGCTGGCCTTCACCCTGGCCGATGGCCTGGCCTACGTGGAAGCGGCACGCAACCGGGGCCTCGACGTCGACAGCTTCGCGCCGCGGCTGAGCTTCTTCTTCGACATCCACAACGACTTCTTCGAGGAGGTTGCCAAGCTGCGAGCGGCGCGCCGGATGTGGGCCCGCTTCATGAAGGAGCGCTACGGCGCCACCAGGCCGGAGTCGATGCGGCTGCGTACGCACACGCAGACCGCGGGGGTCTCCGCCACTGCCCAGCAGCCGCTGAACAACGTCGCCCGGGTCGCCCTGCAGGCCCTGGCCGCCGTGCTGGGCGGGGCCCAGTCGCTGCACACGAACTCCTACGACGAGACGTGGGCGCTGCCCACGGAGGACGCGGTCACCGTCGCCCTGCGCACCCAGCAGATCATCGCCGAGGAGACGGGGGTCCCTCACACCATCGATCCGCTGGGCGGATCCTACTATCTGGAGTCGCTCACCGACCAGATGGAAGCGGCGGCGCTGGAGTACATCCGGAAGATCGACGCCCTGGGCGGGATGGTGCGGGCCATCGACCACGGCTTTCCGCAGAAGGAGATCGCCGACGCCGCCTACCGGTACCAGCTCATGGAGGACCGCGGCGAGAAGGTGACGGTGGGCGTCAACAAGTACGTGATGTCCGAGGAGAAGCCGATCACGTACCTACGCATCGACGAGCAGGTCGAGGTGGAGCAGGTCGCCCGGGTGCGGCGCTTCAAGGCCAGCCGCGACATGACCCGGGTGGAGCGGCGCCTCAAGCAGGTGGCGGAGGCGTGCCGCAACGGACAGAACCTCATGCCCGTGCTCGTGGATGCCGTGAAGGACTACGCGAGCCTGGGCGAGATCTCCGACGTCTACCGGCAGGTGTTCGGCCTGTACCGGGAGCCGATCATTTTTTAGGGGGCAGGGGTATGAGTGACGCGATCCGGATCACCAGGGCGGCCACGAAGAAGGCCAAGCCGAAGGACGCCGAGCTCGGCTTCGGCTCCGTCTTCACCGACCACATGTTCGTGATGGACTTTCAGGAGGAGAAGGGCTGGTACGACCCCCGGATCGCGCCGTACGGACCGTTCAACCTGGACCCGGCGACCGCGGTGCTGCACTACGGCCAGGGACTGTTCGAGGGTCTCAAGGCCTTCCGCGGCCGGGATGGCAAGATCCGGCTCTTCCGCCCCCACCAGCACGTGGCCCGGCTGAACCGCACGGCCGAGCGCATGTGCATCCCGGCCCTCGACTCCGAGATGGTCCTGAAGTCCTGGATGACGCTGGTCGACCTCGATCGGGACTGGGTGCCCTCGCGGGAGGGCACGTCCCTGTACATCCGTCCGACCGTGATCGCCAGCGAGCCCTTCCTTGGCGTGCGGCCGGCCAAGGAGTACCTGTGCTTCGTCATCCTGTCGCCGGTCGGGGCCTACTATCCCGAAGGCATCAATCCCGTCAAGATCAAGGTCATCGACAACTACGTGCGGGCGGTGCCGGGCGGTCTGGGCGAAGCCAAGACCGCGGCGAACTACGCGGCCAGCCTGTATGCGGCCGAAGAGGCCAAGCACGAGGGCTTCACCCAGGTGCTGTGGCTGGACGGCGTGCACCGCAAGTACATCGAGGAAGTGGGCACCATGAACCTCATGCTGAAGATCGGCGACGAGGTCATCACCCCGCCGCTGGCCGGCACCATCCTGGCCGGCGTTACGCGCGATTCGGTGCTCACGCTGCTCGGCCAGTGGGGCGTGCGGGTCTCCGAGCGCCCGATCTCCATCGACGAGGTCGTCAACGCCGCCCGCACGAACACTCTCAAAGAGGTGTGGGGCACCGGCACCGCCGCCGTCATCTCGCCGGTGGGGGAGCTCGCCTACCGCGGCGAGCGCATCGTCGTGGGCGGCGGCAGGATCGGGGAGCTCACGCAGCGTCTGTACGACGCGATCGTGGGCATCCAGTACGGCACCGCGCCCGACACGCACGGCTGGACGGTCGAAGTCTGACGGGGGACGGTCATGACTGACTGCGTCTTCTGCAAGATCCGGGACGGCCAGATTCCCTCGATGCGCGTGTACGAGGACGAGCGGACCATCTGCTTCATGGACATCAACCCGCTGAACCCTGGGCACTGTCTCGTCGTGAGCCGGGCGCACGCGCCCACCATCTTCGACGCCGACGAAGCCGATCTGAAAGCCGCGATCGTCACGGCCAGGCGCGTGGCCATCGCCCTGCGCGAGGCCGTGAAGCCGGACGGCCTCAACCTGTTGCAGGCCAACGGGGCGGCCGCGTTTCAGTCGGTGCCGCACTTTCACCTCCACCTGCTCCCTCGCTGGATCAACGACGGCAAAGGGTTCGATTGGAAGCTCGTGCCGGGGGACCGGGCGCAGGTCATGGCGATGGCCGACAAGATCCGCTCCGCCGTGGCGAAATCTTCGGAGGGGGCCTCGACGGCCCCCTCCGAGACCTCCCCCAGGAGTGGCGCGGGCCAAGCCCGCGCTCGAACGGGCGATTCGTGAGCGAGCGCCGAATTCGAGTAGTCGTGGCCAAGCCCGGTCTGGATGGGCACGACCGGGGGGCGAAGGTGGTGGCCCGGGCGCTGCGGGATGCCGGCTTCGAGGTGATCTACACCGGGCTGCATCAGACGCCGGAGCAGGTCGTCGCCACCGCCGTGCAGGAAGACGCGGACGCGATCGGGCTGAGCGTGCTCTCGGGCGCCCACAATCATCTGTTCAAGCGGGTGCTGGAGCTCCTCAGGGAGAAGGGCGCCGAGGACATCGTCGTCTTCGGCGGGGGCATCATCCCGCCCGAGGACGTCGCCGCGCTGAAGGCCCTCGGCGTCAAAGAGCTCTTCGGTCCCGGTACGACGACCCAGGAGATCGTCCGCTTCGTTCGGGAAAACGTCCGCACGGCGGTGTGAAGGCGCGCCGAGGAGAAGCGAATGGCCGACGACGAGGCGTTGCACCAGGAGCTGGAGCGGCTGCGCCGGGAGAATGAGGCGCTCAAGGCCCGGACGGCCCGGGGCCTCTCCCTGCGCGTCAGCGAGAAAGGCGGTGTCTCCGTCTACGGGCTGGGGCGGTTTCCTGTCACGCTCTACAAGGAACAATGGGACAAGCTGCTGGCCATGGCCGACGAGATCCGCGCCTTCATCCGCGAGCACGAGCCGGAGCTCAAAGCCAAAGAGCCCCGCGAGCGGTAGCGTGGATTTCGAGCTCACCGCCGAGCAGCAGGCCGTCCGGGACGTGGCCCACCAGTTCGCCGAGGCCGAGCTGGGATCGCAGATGGTGCCCTACGACGAGCGTCACGAGTTTCCCCACGCCATCATCGGCAAGCTGGGCGAGCTCGGGTTCCTGGGCGCGCTGGTGCCGCCGGAGTACGGGGGCGCCGGGCTGGATTACGTCTCCTACGCGCTCGTGGTCGAGGAGCTGAACCGGGGTGACGCCTCGGTCGGCATCACCATGTGGGCTCACAACTCGCTGTGCACCAACCATCTGCTGACGTTCGGCTCGACCGAGCAGAAGGCCCGCTACCTGCCGCGTCTGGCTCGCGGGGAGCTGCTGGGCGCCTGGGGCCTCACCGAGCCGGGTTCGGGCTCGGACGCGGCGGCCCTGCGCACCCGGGCCGAGTGGCGCGAGGGACGCTGGGTGCTGAACGGCAGCAAGGCCTTCATCACCAACGCCAGCGTGGGCGGCGTGGCGGTCATCATGGCCCGCAGCGAGCCCGAGGAGGGCGCCCGGGGGATCTCGGCGTTCGTGCTGGAGAAAGGCGTGCCAGGCTTTTCCGCCGGCCGGCCCTATCGCAAGCTCGGCCTGCACGCCTCCGACACCGCCGAGCTCGTGCTGGAGGACGTCCGTCTGCCGGCCGAGGCGCTCATCGGCGCGCGCGGCCGGGGCTTCGCGCAAGCGCTGCAGATCCTGGAGGGCGGGCGCATCGCCATGGCCGCCATGGGCGTGGGCATCGCCCAGGCCGCGCTCGACCACGCCGTCCGGTACATGAAGCAGCGGACGGCCTTCGGCCGCACGCTGGCCGAGTTCAACGGGCTGCAGGGCATGGTCGCCGACATGGCCACCGACATCGAGGTCGCGCGGTTGCTCACGCTGCGGGCCGCCTGGCTCAAGGATCAGGGACGCCCGGCCATGCACGCCGCGGCCATGGCCAAGCTATTCGCCTCCGAGACGGCCATGCGGGCTGCGACGCGAGCCGTGCAGATCCACGGCGGCGCCGGCTACATTACGGAGTTCCCGGTCGAGCGGATCTTCCGCGACGCCAAGCTGACCGAGATCGGTGAGGGCACCTCCGAGATTCAGCGGATGGTCATCGCGCGCGAGGTCTTGCAGCTCGGCTGACGGGTTCGCGATCATCGGCAACGGGCAGTCCACGCGGTCCCGCCGATCCAGCAGGCGCCGAACGGACACGCGTCGCTCGGTCTCGGCGCGCCACTCGTTGAAGCGCCGCTCCACCTCGCGGGCTTCCAGCGCCGCCCGGGCCCGGGCCTGCGCGTCGGGCGAATGCTCCCCCGGACCCAGCTCGGCCAGCACGTCGTCGATGGGAACGAAGACGAACGCGCGGAAGCGCAGATCGAGGAAGCGCTGCCGGTCGACATCCGCGGCGATCAGCCGTCGGGCCCAGGCCGGCCCCACGCCGGTCTGCTCGAGCCAGCGCTCGAGCGCGGCGCGACCGCCGACACGGCGGGCGGCCTCGTCCCAGGCCTGTTGCACCTCGTCGTCGGTGCCGCCGATGCCCAGCCGCCGGGCTTCGCTCACGACGAGCTGACCCGCGATGAGCCGCTCGACGTCCTCGTAGCCGATCGGCGCCGCCGAGGGCGAGGCGCCGAACAGGCTGAGCGCGCGGGCCACGGCCACATCGCTGGCGGTGATGGGCTGGCCTTCCACGTCGGCCAGGACGGCATCGACGAATCTCGTGCCCGCCGCCGCGATCGCCGTCGTGACCAGCCCGGTCACGGCCAGCAGCGCGATGAACCGACGCCTCAAAACGGGTGTCCCACGGTGAGGTAGAA
Organism: Candidatus Methylomirabilota bacterium; assembly: GCA_035709005.1. Taxonomy (NCBI): domain Bacteria; phylum Methylomirabilota (SeqCode); species Candidatus Methylomirabilota bacterium. The sequence continues at coordinate 18,975 of DASTFB010000041.1, forward strand.
GCGGATCGTCTGTTCCTCGTCGTGGATCCGATCCAGGGGGTAGCCGACGTCCAGCCGGATCGGCCCGACCGGAGTGACCAGACGGAGCCCTCCACCGACGCCCGCGACCAGCGCGCCCACCGACAGGTCGGCAGCCGAATCGGTCACCGTCCCCGTGTCGAAGAAGACGGTGCCACCCAGCCAGCGCCAGATGGGAAAACGCCACTCGGCGTTGAAGACGGCCAGGCCGTTGCCGCCGGCCGGGTTGCCCCGGTTGTCGCGCGGGCCGAGCCGCCGCTCCCGATAGCCGCGCACGGTGCCGCTCCCCCCGGCGAAGAATCGCTCCTCGATCGGCAGGCTCGTGGTGTTGCGCAGCGGCGTGGCCACGCCCAGGCGGCCGGAGAGGACCACCACCGTCGGGGGCAGCCACGAGAAGAACCAGTGCGTCTCCAGCCTGGTCTTGACGAAGTCGCTGTCGCCGCCCAGGACGACGCCGCCCAGCTCGACCGCGATCAGGTGAAAGCTGCCCCGGGTGGGATCGAGGGGGTTGTCCCGCCGCTCCAGGCTCAGCTCGGGCTCGATGGAGGACAGGAGCTCGCGGCCGCGCTCGACGTCCTCCTCGAGGAGGGTCGGCTCGATGTTGAAGCGATCCACCTGCGCCAGCTCGTAACGCGCGCTGATCCGCAGGCCGGGTAGCAGCTCGTTGAGCTCCCGGCTGGCCTCGAGGCCGGTGCCCACTCGCTGGAAGTCGTAGCCGATCTCGGTCCGGTGCTCGTAGAAGACGTCGGCCTCCCCCCGCCAGAGCGTGTCGAAGATCCGGGGCACACCATAGGCGAGGTCGCCCCGCTCGCCTCGTTCGCTGGCCTGCAAGCGCAGCCTCAGGCTGTGGGCGATTCCGAAGAGGTTGTCGTGACCGCCCTCCACGAATCCCCGCAGCCCCTCATAGGTGGCGTAGCCGGCGCCGAACCCGACGTGCCACGGCTTGCCTTCGCGCACGGTAACGTGGACGTCCGCGTAGGGCACGGGCGGAGGCCTGAGCGGCTCGACGTCCACGCGCTCGAAGACCCCCAACCCACCCAACCGGCGCTGGGCCCGCACGAGGTCCTCCGGGTTGAAGGGGTCGCCCTCACGAAACGGCAATTCTCGCACTACGACGGACTCCTTCGTGCGGGTGAGGCCACTGAGAAGGATGCGACCGATCCGCGTCTGCGGGCCTTCGTCGATCCGATAGACGACGTCCTGGACGTCGTCGCGGCGCGTGGCCTCCACCGCGACCCGGGTGTTGAGGAACCCGCGCCGGGCATAGCGGCGCTCCAGCACGCGCCGCCCCTCCTCGGCAGTGGCGGCGCTCCATGGTTGCCCGGGCTCGAGCGGGATCTCCGAGCTGAGCTCCTGGGCGGAGAAGATCCGGGCGCCGTCGATGACGACGGCGCCGACCCGCACGCGCGGGCCCTCCTCGACCGGGATGGTGATCCGAACCCGAGACCGATCCTCGGAGAAGCTCATCCGGGCCGGACCGACCTTGGCGTCGGGAAATCCCCGGGAGCGGAGGAAGGTCTGGATCGCCTGCACGTCGCGCTCGAGGGCTTCGGCCCGGTAGCGGCCCCGGTGGATCAGCCGGGGAGGCCGCGTCTGCATCTGGGCCAGGAGGCGATCCGGCGGCTCGGTCGTCTGGCCCTCGATCTCGACGGACTCGACTACGACCCGCGGTCCCTCGACGATGTCGAAGCGGATCACCCGCCCCCGGTCTTTCTCGCGCACGGACGGCGTCACGGTGACGAAGTGATAGCCCGCCTCACGGTAGGCGGCCTCGAGCTGGCGGGCGCTGGCCCGCAGCTCCGGCTCGTCGACCGTCCCCGTGTGCGGGAAGGTCAACCGCTCCCGCAGGCGCTTTTCGTCCAGGGCGGTGGCGCCGGCGAATTCCACGCGGAAGTGCGAACCGGCCTCGGCGTGAACGACGAGATCGACCCGGTTCGTGCCGGCGTCCCAGCGCGGTGGCTCCGCCGACACCCGCGCCTCGAAGAAGCCTGCCTGCCGAAGCCGCGCTTCCGCGGCCTGCAGACCATCGCGCAACGCCTCGTCGCGATAGGGCCGACCCTCCCGCAGCCCGAGGGCCGCCCGGACCAACTCGGCCACGGTGGGCGGCTCCGCGGTGAGCTGGACGCTGCCGATCCGGGCCCGGTCTCCGGCCGCCACGACGAAGGTCACGTCGTGCGCGTTGGTCACGGAATCGGGCCGCGTCTGTACCTCGACCCGGGCGGCGCGGAAGCCTTCGCGTCGGAGTCGGGCCAAGATGGCCTCCCGCGCCTGTTCCAATCGCCCGGGCTCGGCGCTTCCTCCCGGCGCCAGCCCGGCGGCCTCCACCAGGTCGACGTCGGCCAGGCCCAGGTCGCCCCGAAAGGTTACGCTTCCCAGATGGGGCCGCCGCTCCAGGTAGAAGACGAGCCGGACTCCGCCAGCCTCGGGCCGCTCTTCCACGCGGACCACGGAGAACAGCCCCAGCGCCCACAGACGGTCGAGCGTCTCACGAATCAGGAACTGCTGCCGTGGCCGACCGGTAAGGGCGCCGATCGCCTCCCGTACCTCGCGCTCCGGCAGCCCGTGGGGGGAGACCAGCTCGACGCCGACGACCAGCGGCGGCGCGGCCGCCGCCGGCGGCGCCGCGTCGGCGAGGGCCAGTGGCCAGATCCCGAGCACACCGAGGATGGCGCCAAGGGCCCGCCTCATCGGAACCGGAACCGGATCAGCACGTCGCCTCCGAAGCCGCCGCGGAAGTCCTGCTCGCCGGCGACCCGCAGGGGCCCGAAGACCTGGTACTCGACGCGCAGTCTCCGCTCGTCGGTCGTGCTCAGGCCTTGCGAATAGACCATCAGCATCTGCGGGGTGAGCTGCTTGCCGACCTTCACGGTCCGATCGCCGGTCTCGGATGTCTCGACCTCGAACACGTCGACCCCGCCCCGGCCGGGCTGGACGCCGAAGAGGTCCTGAATCAAGAAGCCGGCCACCTCGCCGGCGAAGGCGCCGGCGCCGGCCTGGCCCATCTGGGCCCGGGTGGCGCCGAACGCGACGAGGCTCAACACGTCCTCGTCGGGCAGGGACGGCGAGGACGTGAACTCGATTCGGAGATCGTCGCTGCGCCCCGTCAGCTGCATGGTGACGTCGTAGTCCTTGATGCGGGCCGTGCCCCGCACGTCGAGCTCGGGATCGATCCGCCGCGGATCGGTGAAGCGCACGCTGGCCGAGCTGAGCTCGAAGGTGTGCTTCCGGAACACGATCTGGCCCTCGCGGATGGCCACCGTTCCGAAGACGATGGGCGCCGCGGTCGTGCCCTGGACGCGCAGGGTGCCGCCGGCCCGCAGCCGCGCCAGGTCGGTACGAACGACGAGGTTGTCGTCCAGGTTGGCGCTCAGGTCGAGCTGGACGCCGGCGGCGGTCGGCCCGCCGCCGGCCGGGCGGCGTTCCAGGAGCAGACGTAACAGCGAGATGTCGCGCGCGTAGAGGCCGCGCACCAACCGGGCCTGGCCCCGCAGCAGGGCCCGGGCGCGCAAGCCCAGCAGCTCGAGATCGGCATCCCACGCGGTGTCGAAGCCCTCCAGCGGGGCGAAGGCGATGCGGCGGGCGGTGACTGCCACGCGGAAGTTGCCCACCTGACCGTTCTGGATCTGCACGTCGCCGGCCGCGCTCAGCGAGCCGCCGCCCACCGTGGCCGTGGCCTTGACGATCCTGACGGCGCTGGGCGAGGCGCGGAGCTCGGCTCGCACCGCCCGTAACGCCTCGGGATAGTCGCGCAGAACGAGGAGGCCGTCGCTGATCGTGCCGTCGCCCGTCGCCTCCGGCGCCGCGATTGTTCCGGCGATCCTGACATTGGCGGCCAGGACGCCGGCCGCTTCCTGGATCTCGGGCCGGAGCGTGGCGAGGGCGGTCAGAGGAATTCGGCCCCGCACCCTGATGTCCAGGCGGCCCCCGTCGTGGACGGCGCCGCCGGCGCTCAGCGTCCCCAGGGCCCCGGTCATCTCGACGGCGTCCAGATGCACGGCGTCGGGGGTGCGCCGCACCCGCAGGGGCCCCTGGTTCTGCCAGTTTTCCCCTGCGACCACGAGCCGCAGCGGATCGATGATCATCGTGCCTTGAGCCCGGGCTGGGTCGGCGACGGGAACTGCGAGCTCGGTCCTGAGCGAGGCCCGGCCGCCGACGGTGTCCGCCAGCATCGGGGCCACCCGCTGCAGCACGGGGCGCACGTCGACGTCCTCCATGCGCGCGTTGACGTGCACGCTATCGCGCGGGCCCAGGCGGCCGGTGGCCGTCGCGGCCAGGCGCGCGGCGGGAAAGTCCATGCCACCCTGGATGGCGTCCGCCTGCAGCATCACTCGCGCCGTCCCCGCGCCGAGCGCGAGCCCCCCGACCGACACGTCGGCAGCGTCCACGTCGAGCGAGCCGGACAGGCGTCCGGCGTCGAGTGTCAGTGCCGCCTGACCGGTGACCCGGCCCGCCGCGCCGAGCCGCTCGGGCATGACCGGCAGCTCGGCCAGCGACGCGGGACCCAGGTCCGCCGTTGCGCCTCCGCGGCCGTCCCAGCGCCAGTCGCCCTTTGCCGTGACGGGAACGCCGAGGGCGCGCACGGTGAGCGACGAGACGTCCAGACCCTGCGCATCGACCCCGACCTGCGCGCTCAGCCGCTCCAGAGGATAGCGAAGCGTCAGCGTGGCGGCCTGGATCTGGCCGGTGGCGCGCCAGCGGGCCGCCACGCCGCCGAGCCGTCCGGTGACCGTGAAGCGACCGCTGCCGCGCCACGCTTCGGGGAGCCAGGGGTTGACGTCTTCCATGCGGGCCGACGGGACCCGGATGTCCAGGTCGAGGCGCAGGCGCTCCGCGATCGGTGCCACCCCGGCTCGAGCCTCGAGCCCGGCCACGCTGCCGCCGACGCGGATCTCACTCTGGCCCAACATCGCCCGGGCCTGATCGATACGGATCACGTCGTCCTGAAATCTGAGCCCGGCGGCGACGCGTTCGAGGCGGACACCGGAGACGACGAGGACGGGCACGTGCGCCTGGCCGTCGATCACGGGCGATGTCCACCGCCCGCGCAGCTCGGCGACCGCCGTAGCTTCACCCGCGAGGTCCTTCACCCATCCGAGCTGGCTGTTCAAGGCGCGCAGATCGGCCCGGAGCGTCGTGCGCAAGCCGCGCGGGCCCTGGAGCGTCACGGGGCCGCCGAGCTCGACCGCGGCGGCGGTCCAGCGCGCCTCGGCGCGCGCCACGTCGAGGACGCCGTCAGCGAGCCGGGCCTCTCCGCTCACCGTGGCCGGGCCCAGCCGGCCTGCCTCGCCGGGAAACGTCACCGTGCTCGGCTCCAGGCGGAGCCAGCCCCGGCCTGCCGCCGGGTTTCGGGGATCGCCCGTCAGCTCGGCTTCGAGCGTGGCCCGGCCATCGAAGGCCGGGGCCCGGCCGGCGGCCTGCTCCAGCTCGGCCACGGAGACCCGGACCAGGCGCGCCCGGATGCGCGTCTGCGACAACTGCTCGGGCCGCAGGGTCAGCGAGGCGCGCACCTCGCCTCCGAGCGCCTGGGCCCGCAGCTCGCTCACCACCAGCCCGCCGTCGCTCCAGCGACCTTCGGCCGCGACCTGCCGGGCGCGGACGCCGCGCACAGTGACGTCGGCGGCGGTCGTCTTCGCCGTCACGACGACCCCGGGCAAGGCGCCGCGCACGGTCGCGCGCACGTCGGCCATGCCCTCGACGGGCAGCGTGGTCCCCGCACGCGAGGCCAGGCGGGCCAGAGGCAACTGCCCGTCCACGCGGAGAGCCAGCTCGGGACGCGTGAACAGCGACGCCAGCTCCCCGTCCAGCCGCACCTGGCCGCCCTGCCAGCGCGCGCTCAGGCGCCGCAGGACCAGACGATCGGCGTCGAGGCGTCCACCGACCTCGAGAGCGTCCACCACCTCGTCGAGCCCGGACGCGACCACGCGAACGCGCTCCGCCTGGCCGACCACGTCCAGCCCGCCGGCGGCCGGCCGGACTGTGACCGTGGCGCGTTCGACCACGACCCGCCGTCCGGTGGCCGGCTCCTGATAGTCCAACGCGAGGCGGTCGACGACGACGGCCTGGATGAAGGCGGTCACCGGGCCCAGGCCGATTCGGTCCGGAATGGCGATCGGCTGCATCGCGCCGGCCGTTCCCGCGGCGACGTAGCGGACGTCGACCTCGCTGAGCTCGATGCGCGAGAGCACGAGCTCCCGCCGCCAGAGGCTGCTGATCCCCACGTGCAGCGTGATCCGAGCGATCTCGAGCAGCGTCCCCGCCTGCCAGGTGTCGCCGGCGGCCACGGCGACCCCCTCGAGCGCCAGCCGGCCCAGCCACGGCTGCAGCGCCACGCGCTCCACGCGCACGGGGCGCTGCAGGGCGGAGGCGAGCCCCGCTTCGATGCGCTCCCGGGTGATCTCCGGGCCGTACGTGCGGACGAACCACCAGCCGGCGGCTGTCGCGAGCACGACGAGGACCAGCAGGAAGGTTGCGGAGACGAGGAGCCAACGCCGGCGGGTCGCAGCCATAGGGGTCAGGGTAACAGCACAGGCGCAGACGGCGCCGGTTCAGCCGCTCTGGGGGTGAGTGGGATGCCGACGGCGGACTCGCGCCTGAACATCGCGCACGACGCCGTCGCGCAGGGCGATCTCGACCTCGTGGTCCTCGACGTCCCAGCTCTTCACGGTGGCCAACCAGCCGAAGGTGCGGCGGCGGTGCGGCACCGTGCGTCGGCCGCGGAAGATCAGCGTCTTGCCCTCCGGATCGTCCAGCCGCTCGTGCTCTTCCGGCGGCCCACCGATCAGACGAGTCAGCTCGGAATACGTCGTCTCCCCGGGGATGATGCGGGCCAGCGTCTCGCGAGGAATCAGGACGCCGCTCTGCCGGCCCGGCTCGGCTGGGCCCACGTGCACGCGCGACGACAGCACCCTGCCGGCACGCTCGGCCAGCCCGCGGACTATGACGGCGGCGACGTTACCGAGCACGAAGAACAGGACGGGGATGAGAATGGGAGCCCACGCCTGCACGCCCGTGAGGTAGCCGAACTGGAGGTTGAGCACCTGGGGGCTCAGCCCCTCCTCGTAGTCCAGGAAGACCGAGACGACCTCGGTGTTGTCCAGCGACTGGCTGAGCCGGCGCCCGGCCGAGGGCGGCGCCATCTCCTCGATCCGCAGGCGGTCGGCGGCGGAGAAGTTGATCACGAGCTGCGAGGGGTCTTCGCTGAGCCGGATCCGGCGGTCCCGGTTCCAGAAGTAGAGCGGGAACACCGCGCCGTGCCGCACGTCGTTGAAGCCGAGCGTGATGCGGTGCCGGGCTCCCCACAGGACGCGCTCGACCCACGTCGCCGGCTTGGTCTTGATGAGACCCTGCGCCGTGAGGCGGAGGTCGATGAGCCAGACGCGGTTGACGACCTGTGGGGTCCAGGGAATGCGGACCCACGTGGCCGGCGCGGTCAGCCCCTGCGCGCCGGACGTGCCGACGAAGGTGACGTACGGCGCGCCTCCGGAGACGAGGATGGCCTGTCCCGTGCTCAGCTCTCCCTCGCCGGAGACCTGGTAGAGATGCCGGGCGAACAGGGGCAGCCGACCCTGATCGATGACGGAGAATCCCTGGGCCTCGACGAACCGAGCCAGGGCCGGCTCGGGTGGACCGAGATCGCTCTCCCCGGTGACGGCGCCCGGCCAGACGAAGAACAGGTCCTGCTCCAGCCCCACGGCGCTCTGCGTGGGCGGCACCGCCACGGTGAAGAGGACGTCGACGACGACGTCGCCGAGCGCGGGCGTCACCGCGGCCCGCACGAACAGCGGTCCGATCCGGAACTCGGGGTTGGGCCGCGTGGCGAAGAAGAGCTGGGCTGCGGCTGGCGCCGGAGCGGCCGCCAGCAGCAGCCCGGCGATGACGGCCAGGCGGAGCAGCAGCCGTCGCGTCGCTTGACAGGGCCGATCGTTTCTCATACGGTGAGCGCAGTTTTGACGCATCGTACAGTCTCGCCCCACCGATGGACAGACCCCGCGCCGATGCCGTCATGACGACCAGCCCGGTGACGTACGACACCCACGCCGGCGTGGCGCGGATCACGCTGAATCGCCCGAGCGTCCTCAATGCCCTGGACGCCGAGCTGTCCCTGGCCCTCGCCGATCACGCCGCCGCGGCGGCGGCCGACCGTGCCGTCGGGCTCGTGATCGTCCGGGGCGCTGGCCGCGCGTTCTGCTCGGGTATCGATCGCACTGCGCTGGCCGAGGGACGCATCGATGAGGCGTTCTACCGCCACTGGATCCGCGCGCTGAACACCCTGGAGGACATGCCCAAGCTGGTGCTGGCCGTGCTGCACGGCTACTGTCTGGGCGGGGGATTGCAGCTCGCTCTGGCCTGCGATCTGCGCCTGGCGACCGACGACGCGATCATCGGCCTGGGGGCGACGCGTCACGGCCTCATCCCCGACGGGGCCGTGCTGCGGCTAGCCAGGGTAGTGGGGCTCGGCCGGGCCAAGGAGCTGGCGCTGCTGAACGACACGGTGCCGCCGGCCGAGGCGCGAGGCATGGGGCTGCTCAACTGGGTTTGTCCCGCCGCCGACCTGGATGGCACTGTGGAGCAGGTTGTGGCCAAGAGCCGGAGCGCCTCCCCCACGGCGGTCGGCCACACCAAGCGCCTCCTCCACGAATCGTTCCACTCCGATCCCCGGGCGATGATCGAGGCGCTCGTCCGGGCCCAGGACGATTGCATGACCTCCTGGGAGATCGCGGAGGCCAACCGGGCCTGGCAGGAAAAGCGGGAGGCGGTCTTCTATCCGCGGCCCGTCGGCCGCCCCCGTTGAGTCGACGGCCGGCCCGGGCGCCATTCGAACGCTCGCACCAATAATTAACACTCCGTATTCACGTTTCCTGGGGGCGACGTCATTCGAACCTGGGTGGCAACCCCGACGGCTCGGCGTTCTTCGGCATGGTCTTCGTCCCCGACGGGGCGGAAGGCCATCCCGACGACCCGATCGATCGGCCCCGTGTACACTGCCCGCCGGATGCCGCCAGCCAGCGCTCCGCCCACCGCCCTGGCCACCGAGATCCGTGCCGGGATCACGACGTTCATGGTCATGGCCTACATCATCTTCGTGAACCCCCTGATCCTGGGCTTCGCCAACGTGCCCGGCCTGGAGGGCCGCGGACTGCCATTTGCCGCCACCCTGACCGTCACCTGCTTCACGGCGGGCGTGCTGTCGATCGCGATGGGCCTCTTCACCAACTATCCGCTGGCGATGGCCCCGGGGATGGGTCTCAACGCGGTGGTGGCCTTCGAGCTGGTCGCCGGGCGTGGCCTGACCTGGCCGCAGGCCATGACCGTGGTGTTCCTGGAAGGCGTGGTCATCACCATCCTGGTCCTCACGCGGTTCCGCGAAGCGATGATGAACGCCGTCCCGCTGGCTCTCAAGCGGGCCATCAGCGTGGGCATCGGGCTGTTCATCGCCTTCATCGGCTTCTTCACCTCGGGCTTCGTCGTCAAGCCCGCGGCGGGACCGCTCCCCGTCGGGCTCGGCTCCCTGACCGGGCTGCCGACGGCCGTGTTCCTGGCGGGGTTCGTCCTGACGGCGTGGCTGCTCGCCCGCCGCGTGCAGGGCGCGTTGCTCATCGGCATCCTGGGCACCACGGTCCTGGCCATCGCGCTCAACGGCCTGGTGGCCGGCTGGCAGGGCTTTCCCACGCCGGGCGCCGCGACCCTGCCGGCGGCCATCGTGCAGCTTCCGGATTTCTCGACCTTCGGACGTCTGGATTTCGGGCTCGTCGCCAGGCTCGGCGTGCTGACCGCGGTGCTGGTGGTCTTCTCCGTCATGCTGAGCGACTTCTTCGACACGATGGGCACCATCATCGGCGTGGGTGGCAAGGGCGGGTACCTGGACAGCGAGGGACGCCTGCCGCGAGTCAACCGGGTTCTGCTCGTGGATTCCCTGGGGGCGATATTCGGCGGCTACGCCAACGCCAGCAGCAACACCACCTACGTCGAGAGCGCGGCCGGCGTGGCGGAAGGGGCACGGACCGGCGCCGCGGCCGTCGTGGTCGGTGTGCTCTTTCTCCTGGCGATGTTCTTCTCACCCCTGGCGGCGGTGATCCCCGCCCAGGCCACTGCGCCGGCGTTGATCCTGGCCGGCTTCTACATGATGACCGTCGCTCGCGAGATCGTCTGGGACGACTACGAGGAGGCCGTGCCCGCCTTCGTCACGATGCTGGCCATGCCCTTCACGTGGTCGATCACCAACGGCATTGGCGCGGGGTTCGTGACGTACGTGGCCATCAAGGTGCTGAGCGGCCGCGGCGGCCAGGTGCACTGGATGCTCTACCTGGCCTCGGCCGCCTTCCTCGTCTACTTCGCGCTACCCGGGCTCGAGTAGATACTGCCCTGAGCCCTCACGCTGCAGGCGGCTCGCTTCCCCGGATGCGCTGCCACAGGCGCCGGCACTCCGCCGGCAGCGCTTCGAGCGTCGCCTCGACCTCGCCGATGAGCGTGGCGCCCCCCGGGCCGGCGAGGAGTTGCTCGATATCCCAGGCGTCCTGGGGCCCCCCGGCGTAGAGCTTCAGCAAGATCAGGTCAGCCGCGGACGCCACGGGAACGGCCACGCCTTCGATCGCGGCCGGCCGGGACCGCGGGAAGATCTGCGCCTGCCAGGAACTCTGGCCAACGACCACGTCGATCGGATGCTCGCGCGGGGCGCTGACCCTGACGACGCCGGCCAGCGGGTCCTGGCTATCGCCGCGTTCTATTCGGACCTTCACGCCGGCATCCTGGAGCCCCTGCCAGGTCTGGGGGTTCAGGACGTCCGCGAGGACGGTGAAGAGGTCCAGATCGCGGGTCGAGCGACTGACGCCGTGTACCGCCATCGCCGCGGCCCCGATGACGGCGAAGGGGATCCGCCGCTGTTGCAGTAGCGCGGCGACTCGCGCGAGCAGCGTCAGCCGATCAGCTCCTCGATCGCGCGGCTGCGCCGCCGCCCGGCCTGCCGGCGACGTTCCAGGATCCGCGTCGCGTCCTCGGGCGACAGCGGGGGGTCATGGGCTCGGCGAAAGCTGTCCAGGTCGCGGGCGCCGAGAGCGAGGGAGAGCGCGAGCCGGTCGGCAGGCGGGAGCGCCAGCACCGTCTCACGCGTTTCGATTCGCAGGCGATCGACCACGCTCGGCATTACCGCCGACTATAGCAGGTCCACAGAGCGGACGTCCCGGCTAGGGCGTGAGGTCCATGGCCTCCACGATGCGGGAGAACGGCAGCTTGGCGCGCTCGTTCAGCTCCTTGACGGCCTGCTGGCTCGGCGCCTCGAACAGGCACATGCAGCGCCCCTCGCCCGGGACGAACGTGCTCCGGATGTAGCGCACAGCCTGGCCTTGCGAGCTCATGTCCTTGCCGGTCTGGATGGCCGCCTTCTGAGCCGTGGCGAGCTGGTCCATCGTGATGCCCTTGAGGTCGCGCTCGACCATGTACACCGCCATACTCCCCCTCCTTCGTCGATGTGCCCCGAACGTCGCGTCCTTGACCTATCACGATCGCCTGAGCCGGTCAAACCGCCGCTAGCACGGAGCGCTCCGGGCTAGCGGCTGGCGTCGTTGAGAATGGTGCGCAACGCGGGGGCGATGGTGGCGCGCGCCGGACGCACGTGGTCGGGGCCGTAGTGTTCGAGGAGCCCCTGGCACAGCAGGGGCAAGGCGATCGTGAAGTCGGTGAAGACCATGACGTTCAGCCCGGCCGGCGACTCCTTGCCCCACGAGATGCACTCCGAGGCGACGCTGGCCCCGCCCAGCCCGCCGAACACGGTGTTGTCGGTAGTGATCTGGATGGCGGCCAGGTGGGGGCTGGTCCCGTGGCCCCGGATCGCGCACACGCTGGTGGCGGTGATCTGGATGAAGTCCTTGGGCACACCGCCGCCCAGGAAAATCGCGGCCGTCCCCAGCCCGGGTTGCATGAAGCGCTCCATCATGGCCAGGGCGATCTCGTAGTCCTTGAAGAAGTCCGCCACGGGGCCCTTGGCTTTCGCCGTCCGGTACCCTTCGGAGAGCGGCCCGTCCACGGCAGCCGGCAGGAACAGCGGCACGCCATGACGCGCGCAAGTGGCCGCGATCGCTCCGCTAAGCCCCTGATCGTCCAACCACTGGCCGAACTCGTACATCAGGCGCACGGCGGGAATCGTGGAGCGCGGCCAGCGGTGGGCCAGGTGCTCGAAGAAGTCGGCGGTGAAGTCCTCCATGGCGTCGTAGTCGCTCGCGCTGACCACATGGTCGTAGAAGCGGTAGAGCCGCCGCTCCAGCAGCGCGGCGTCGTCCACGTGTTCGGGATCCACCTGATAGAACCGGCTCGCGCGCTGCTCGAGCAGATCCTCCGTCACATTGGCCGCGGTCGACACGACCAGGTCGACGTAGCCGCGCTCGACCAGCCAGGCCACCAGGGGCCCGAGGCCGGCGCTCGACATCGAGCCGGCCAGCCCGATGGCGATGAGGCCGTGCCCGTCGATGATGCGCTGCCAGACCTCGAAGGCTTCCCCCAGCTTGCGTCCCTGGAAGGCCGACTGGCGCATGCGGCCCAGCAGCGCGCTCACCGTTCCGGCCTGCCCGTCCACCTCCACCAGCCGCATCGGGGCCCGGATCGGTCCGGGGGCCCCTCTCGATCCGTCGCTCATGCATTCCTCGCAAGGTGTGATCGCCTCGGCTCGGCCTCCGCAGTTTAGACTGTGACCGGGCCGACGGTCGAGCGAGGATCGCGATGGACTACGATGCCATGGCCACAACCTATGAATCCCTCGAGCCGTGGTACGAGCATCTCTACGACACCCTGCACGCCATCGTGCGCGCCGAGCTGACGCCGCCAGGCGAGCCTCGCGGCCGCGCCCTGGACGCCGGCTGCGGCACCGGCTTCCAGGCCGCCGTGCTGGCCTCGCTCGGCTATCGCACCCACGGCCTCGACGTCTCCGCCGGGTTGCTGGCGGTGGCCCGGCGCCGCCGGCCGTCGATCGTGCTCGCCCGCGGCGACATCGAGTCGCTGCCGTACGCGAGGGAGACCTTCGACGCCGTCACGTGCTGCGGCAGCACGCTGTCGTACGTCCACGCTCCGGCGCGGGCGCTGGCCGAGATCGGCCGCGTGCTCCGTCCGGAAGGCTTGCTGCTACTGGAGTGCGAGCACCGCTGGAGCCTCGATCTGCTCTGGGAGGCCATCAGCAGCCTGACGGGTGATTCTCTGGGTTACGGCCTGCACCCCCGCGACGTGTGGCGCCACCTCGGCGCGCGAGGGGAGGCGGGATGTCGCCTCCCGTATCCCGGCTACGGCACGATCCGGCTCTTCAGCGTCAGGGAGATCCGCGCGTGGCTCGATGCGGCCGGGCTGGAGCCGGTGGGGATGTGGGGCATTCACGTGCTGACGAACGTCATCCCATCCACCGTGCTCCACCGCCAGCGCCTGGCCGGCCCGCTGGCCAGATGCTACAGAATCCTCTGTAGCCTGGACGACGGTTTGCGCCGTTTGCCCCTTGCCGCTCGGGCTGCCAACAGTCTGGTAATGCTCGCGCGGAAGCGCAGTACCGCGCGTCCACACGAACCGTAAGTCCTCGTCTTTACGTTCCGATTGGCTTGACAGGGCTCCCGTGTCCCGCTAGACTCTGCCCCACTCTGACGCACCGGACGACGCACGGTATGAGCCTTCCCGACCTCTCGGTCGATCCTCAGCTCGACACCTTCCCCAAGCTCGTCCGTCGCAATGCGGAGCAGCTCGGCGGCCGGGTCGCGATGCGGGAGAAAGATTTCGGCATCTGGCAGTCCTACACGTGGGCGAAGTACTTTGCCGAAGCGCGGCTCATCGGGCTGGGGCTGGCCGCGTTCGGCTTCGCCCGGGGCGACAAGGCCGCGATCATCGGTGACAACCGCCCCGAGCTCTACTGGGCGGTCATGGCCACCCAGGCTCTGGGCGGGGTGCCGGTCCCGATCTACCAGGACTCCAGCGAAAAGGAGCTGGCATACATCCTCGACCACGCCGAGGTCCGATTCGCGGTCGGGGAGGACCAGGAGCAGGTCGACAAGCTGCTCCGCGTGAAGCAGCAGTGTCGGGGGCTCGAGTGTGTGATCTACAAGAACCCCCGGGGCCTGCGGTCCTACGTCGAGCCCTCCTTGCTGAGCCTCGAGCAGGTGAAAGAGCGCGGCCGGCAGTTCGCCCTGGAGCATCCCGGCTACTTCGAGGACGAGCTGGCCAAGGGGATCGCCGACGACATCGCGGTCATCTGTTACACGTCGGGCACGACCGGAGCCCCCAAGGGGGCCATGCTCTCGTACCGGAACCTCATCGTGACCGCACGGAGCGCCGCCGAGACCGAAGGGTTGGGCTCCGACGAGAACATCCTGTCGTATCTACCGATGGCCTGGGTGGGCGATCATATCTTCTCCTACGCCCAGTCCGTGCTCGTGGGTTTCACCGCCAACTGTCCGGAGAGCGCGGCCACGGTGCTGGCGGACCTCCACGAGATCGCCCCGACCTATTTCTTCGCGCCGCCCGGCATCTGGGAGCGGATCCTCACCAACGTCATGGTTCGCATCGAGGACTGCGCCTGGCTCAAGCGCCGGCTGGTGGGGTTTTTCCTGCAGCTGGCCCAGACGGTCGAGCGGCAGCGCCTGTCCGGACAGCGCCCGTCGGCCTGGCGGCGGCTGCTCTATCCGCTGGGCGATCTGCTGGTCTACGGGCCCCTGCGCGACAACCTGGGGCTCCGGCGCGTGCGCCGCGCCTACACGGCGGGCGAGGCCATCGGGCCCGAGATCTTCGTGTTCTTCCGCGCGCTCGGCATCAACATGAAGCAGCTCTACGGCATGACCGAGGCCAGCGTGTTCATCACCATCCAGCGGGACGGCGATGTCCGGCTGGATACGGTCGGCACCCCCATTCCCGGCGTGCAGATTCGCGTCTCGCCGGAGGGCGAGGTGCTCTTCAGCAGCCCCGGCATCTTCCAGGGGTACTACAAGAATCCCGAGGCCACCCGCCAGACCCGGGACGACGGCTGGATGCGCACCGGGGACGCCGGCCTCATCGACCATGCCGGGCATCTGAAGATCATCGACCGCGCCCGCGACGTCGGCCGGCTCGCCGGGGGCACCCTGTTCTCCCCCAAGTACCTCGAGAACAAGCTCAAGTTCTCCCCTTACATCCGCGAGGCCGTCTGCGTGGGCCAGGACCGGCCCTGGGTCGTCGCCCTGATCAACATCGACCTGGCCGCCGTGGGGAACTGGGCCGAGCGCCGGAACATTACGTACACGAGCTATACCGATCTGGCCCAGAAATCCGAGGTTTACGACTTGATCCATCAGGAGGTCGTCCGGGTGAACCGCAGCCTGGCCGAGGACGAGGCCCTGCGGGGCGCCCAGATCCGAAAGTTCCTGATTCTCCACAAGGAGCTGGATCCCGACGACGAGGAGATCACCCGCACCCGCAAGGTGCGGCGCGGGTACATCGCCCGCAAGTACGAAACCCTGATCGAGGCCCTGTACTCGCAGCGCGACCGGGTGCAGGTCGAGGCCCAGGTGACCTACGAGGACGGCCGCACGGGCACGATCCGGGCCGATTTGAAGATCCGCCCGGTGGCGGACCTAGCCATGGAAGCCACCGGGTGACGGCCGGCGACGGCCGGCCGCTCCTAGAGGTGGAAGATGTCAGCGTCCGCTTCGGCGCGCTGGTGGCGCTGAATCGCGTCAGCCTGGCGGTCCGGCGGGGGGAGCTGCTCGCCATCATCGGGCCCAACGGCGCCGGCAAGACCACCCTGCTCAACGTGATCAGCGGCTTCTACCACCCTGCCACCGGCCGCATCCGCTTCCAGGGGCAGGATCGCACTCGCCTGCGGCCGCCCGACGTGGCCGCGCTCGGCATCGCCCGCACGTTCCAGAACGTGGCGCTGTTCAAGGGCATGACCGTGCTCGACAACATCATGACGGGCCGGGTGCTGAAGATGCGGGGGAGCTTCCTGCTCGACGCGCTCTGGTGGGGGCCGGCCAGGCGCCAGGAGCTCGCCCACCGGGCCTTCGTCGAGCGCATCATCGACTTCCTCGAGATCGAGGCCATTCGCAAGACGCCGGCTGGCCGCCTGCCTTACGGGCTGCAGAAGCGCGTGGAGCTGGCCCGGGCCCTGGCCGCCGAGCCCCAGCTCCTGCTGCTCGACGAGCCGATGGCGGGCATGAACGTCGAGGAGAAGGAGGACATGTGCCGCTTCATCCTCGACGTCAACGCCGAGTTCGGCACCACCATCGCCCTCATCGAGCACGACATGGGCGTGGTCATGGACATCTCGGACCGGGTAGCGGTGCTCGACTACGGACGCAAGATCGCCGAGGGAACGCCGGACGAGGTCCGCAAGGACCCCGCCGTGCTCGATGCCTACCTCGGGGTGCCCCATGAGTGAGGCCCTGTGGGCGGTGCTCGTCGGTCCCTTCCACGACATCGTCAGCGGGCCTGCCTTCTTCGTCGAAGTGCTCATCGGAGGCATCTTCGCCGGCCTCATGTACTCGCTGGTCGCCCTGGGCTTCGTGCTCATCTTCAAGGCCTCCGGCGTCTTCAACTTCGCCCAGGGGGTGATGGTCCTGTTCGCCGCCCTCACCCTGGTGGGCTTGCTCGAGCGGGCAGTGCCCGTCGTCCTGGCGCTGGCCCTCACCGCCGGCGTCATGGTGGCGCTGGCCTTCGTGATCGAGCGCGTGGTCCTGCGCCCCCTGGTCAACCAGGAGCACATCACCCTGTTCATGGCCACGATCGGGCTGACGTTCTTCCTGGAAGGGTTCGGCGAGATGCTCTGGGGATCGAACGTCAAGAAACTCGATATCGGCATCCCCGACACCTCGTTCATCGTCTCCGGGGTCCTGATCAACCGGCTGGAGCTCTGGGCGGCCATCACGGCCGGCGTGCTGGTCACCGTGCTGGCCGTCTTCTTTCACGGGACCCGCGTCGGGCGCGCGCTGCGGGCGGTGGCCGACGACCACGAGGCAGCGCTGAGCATCGGGATCCCCTTGTCGACCATCTGGGTGATCGTGTGGTCGGTGGCCGGCCTGGTGGCCATCGTGGCCGGCATCATGTGGGGCGCCAAGAGCGGCGTGCAGTTCAGCCTGTCGTTGATCGCCCTCAAGGCCCTGCCCGTCCTCATCCTGGGCGGCTTCACGTCCGTGCCCGGCGCCATCGTGGGCGGGCTGATCATCGGGGTGGGGGAGAAGCTCGGCGAAGTCTACTGGGGGCCGCTCGTCGGGGGCGCCATCGAGAACTGGTTCGCCTACGTGGTGGCCCTCGTGTTCCTGCTGTTCCGTCCCCAGGGCCTCTTCGGCGAGAGGATCATTGAACGTGTGTGATCACGCGTGGGGCGAAGCCCCCCTCCGAGCAACATGATTTATCGGGCCGCCGGGCAGTTCAAGACGACCTACGCTGCCGACCAGGCGATCTTTCCCATCGCCCAGGACCGCGTGGTCGTGTTGCTGGCCGTCGTGGCCGCGTTCGTCGTTCCGCCCCTCCTGGCCGATGAGTACTGGCTGCAGGCCGTCCTCATTCCTTTCCTCGTCTATTCGCTGGCGGCGCTCGGGTTGAATCTACTGACCGGCTATGCCGGCCAGCTCTCGCTGGGCACGGGGGGATTCATGGCCGTGGGCGCCTACAGCGCCTTCAAGCTCACCCTGGCCTTTCCCCACGTCAACATCGTGGCGGTCTTCCTTGCCTCCGGGCTCATCGCCGCCGCGGTCGGGCTCCTCTTCGGCATCCCCAGCCTGCGCATCAAGGGCTTCTACCTGGCCGTGGCCACCCTGGCCGCCCAGTTCTTCCTGATCTGGCTGTTCAACAAGGTGCCCTGGTTCGTCGACTACGCCCCTTCGGGCACCATCACCGCGCCGCCGCGCAGCGTGCTGGGCGTGATGGTGACCGGCCCCGAGGCCACGGCCGGGGCGCGCTATGTCATGGCCCTGGCGTTTGTGGCCGTCTTCGCCCTGGTCGCCAAGAACCTGGTCCGGGGCCGGCTCGGGCGGTCCTGGATGGCCATCCGCGACCGGGATATCGCCGCCGAGATCATCGGCATACGCCCGCTGCGGACCAAGCTCCTGGCTTTCGGTATCAGCTCGTTCTACTGCGGGATGGCCGGCGCCGAGCTCGTGTTCCTGTACCTGGGCAGCGCCGAGACCCTCGCCTTCGATGTCAGCGTGTCGTTTCTCGTTCTGTTCATGGTCATCATCGGCGGTCTGGGCAGCATCCTCGGCTCGTTCCTGGGCGCGGCCTTCATCGTGCTGGTCCCGATCTTCCTGGCCAACCTGCCGCACCTGCTCGGCATCGACATGTCCACGGCGCTCCAGAAGCAGATCGAGCTGATGATCTTCGGCGGGCTGATCATCTTCTTCCTGATCGTCGAGCCCCACGGGCTGGCCCGGCTCTGGCAGATCACCAAGGAAAAGCTGCGTCTCTGGCCGTTCCCCCACTAACCGGAGAGGAGAAAACCATGACGCGGAGAACGCTCTCCACCGTCCTGCTGGCCGCCGCCGTGGCCCTGGCGCCGCTCACCGGCCCGGCCCTGGCCCAGGACAAGACGATCTTCATCCCGCTCCTGGTCTACCGGACGGGACCCTACGCGCCCAGCGGCGTTCCTGCGGCCAACGGCTTCAACGACTACTTCAATCTCGTCAACGAGCGCGACGGCGGCATCAACGGCGTCAAGATTGCCTTCGAGGAGTGCGAGACCCAGTACGACACCAAGCAAGGGGTCGAGTGCTACGAGCGCCTGAAGGCCAGGAACCCGGTGCTGGTCAATCCCTTCAGCACGGGCATCACCTACCAGCTCATCCCCAAGGCCCCCGTCGACAAGGTCGTCATCCACTCGGCGGGCTACGGCATGACGGCCTCGGCCGACGGGCGCTGGTTCCCCTGGGTCTTCAACTTCCCGATGACCTACTGGAGCCAGGCCTCCGCCTTCGTCAAGCACGTGGGCCAGCAGGAAGGCGGGATGGACAAGCTCAAGGGCAAGAAGATCGTGCACGTCTATCACAACAGCCCCTACGGGCGTGAGGCCAATCCCACGCTGGAGACCCTGGCCCGGCAGCTCGGCTTCGAGCTCACGCTGCTGGCCGTGGACCACCCCGGCCAGGAGCAGAAGGCGACGTGGTTGCAGGTGCGGCGGATCCGGCCGGACTGGATCTACATCTCGGGATGGGGCGTCATGAATCAGGTCGCCGTCAAGGAGGCGGGCGCCCACGGCATGAAGATGGATCGGGTGGTGGGCAACTGGTGGACGGGGACCGAAGCCGACGTGGTGCCCGCCGGCGACGCGGCCAGGGGCTACAAGTCGATGACCTTCCACGCCCCCGGCGCCAATTTCAAGGTGCACCAGGACATCTTCAAGCACGTGTACGCCAAGGGGAAGGGCGCTGCCAAGAAGGAGGCGGTGGGGGAGGTCCTCTACAACCGCACCATCATCAACGCGATGCTGAACGTCGAGGCGATCCGTACGGCGATGGCCAAGTACGGCAACAAGCCGCTCACCGGCGAGCAGGTGCGGTGGGGCATGGAGAACCTGAACCTCACCGAGCAACGCTTGGAGCAGCTCGGCATGAAGGGCCTCCTGCGCCCGCTGCGGGTGACGTGCGAGAACCACGAGGGCAACGGCATGGCGGCCGTCCAGCAGTGGGACGGTAAGAAGTGGAACATCGTCTCGGACTGGATCGAGCCCATGCGGGACGTCGTGCGGCCCAAGCTGGAGGCGGCGGCCGTCGAGGAGTCCAAGAAACTCAACTACACGAAGCGCGACTGCGCCAAGGAGAAGTAGCGAGGTGAGCGACGCCGGCGCGGTCCCCCGGCCGCTCCTGTCGGTCAACAACGTCGAGGTCATCTACGACCACGTGATCCTGGTGCTCAAGGGGGTCTCGTTGCAAATCCCCGAGGGGGGCATCGTGGCCCTCCTCGGGGCCAACGGCGCCGGCAAATCCACCACGCTCAAGGCCATCTCGGGCCTGTTGCGCACGGAGCGGGGCGAGGTCACCAAGGGGCACATCGAGCTCGAGGGCGAGCCGATTCACCGGCTTGGCCCCGCCGCCGTCGTCCGGCGCGGCATCGTCCAGGTCATGGAAGGCCGGCACGTCTTCGAGCACCTCACCGTCGAGGAGAATCTCCTTACCGGCGCCTACAGCCGCCGCAACGGGCACACCCTGCGCCGGGACCTCGACCTCGTCTACACGTACTTCCCCCGTCTCACCGAGCGCCGGGGGACCAAGGCCGGCTACGTGTCGGGCGGCGAGCAGCAGATGCTCGCCATCGGACGTGCCCTGATGGCCCGGCCCAAGGTCATGCTGCTGGACGAGCCGTCCATGGGGCTGGCCCCGATGCTCGTGCGCGAGATCTTCGAGATCGTGGCCCGGCTCAACCGCGAGGAGAAGGTCACCGTGCTGCTGGCCGAGCAGAACGCCACCATGGCCCTGCGCTTCGCCCAGTACGGCTACGTGATGGAAAGCGGCCGCATCGTCCTCGACGGCGAGGCCCGGACGATCAGTGAGAACGAGGACATCCGGGAGTTCTACCTGGGGCTCACCGGCGTCGGTCAGCGCAAGAGCTACCGCGACGTGAAGCACTACAAGCGGCGTAAGCGCTGGCTGTCGTGAGCGCCCTGCTCGAGATCCGGGATGTCTCGAAAGCCTTCGGCGGCGTGCAGGCCGTCACCGCGGTCAGCCTGGACGTCGTGCGCGGCGAGATCTTGTCGGTCATCGGCCCCAACGGGGCGGGCAAGACCACCTTGCTGAACATGATCAGCGGCTTCTATCACCCCGACCGCGGGCGGATCGTCGCCGACGGCGTCGACATCACCGACTACCCGCCTCATCGAGTGGCGGCGCTCGGCATCGCCCGGACGTTCCAGAACATCGCCCTCTTCAAGGGCATGACCGTGCTCGACAACCTCATGCTGGGACGCCACGTCCACATGCGCTCGGGCGTCCTGGCGTCCTTCGTGTACTGGGGGCTGGCCCAGCGGGAAGAGATCGCCCACCGCAAGCGGGCCGAGGACGTGATCGACTTCCTCAAGATCCAGGATCTGCGCCGGCGGCCCACCGGCTCGCTACCCTACGGCCTGCAGAAGCGGGTCGAGCTCGGACGCGCCCTGGCCATGGATCCCCGCATCCTGCTCCTCGACGAGCCGATGGGCGGGTGCAATCACGAGGAGAAGGAGGACATGGCGCGGTTCATCCTCGACGTCAACGAGGAATGGGGCAGCACCATCATCCTCATCGAGCACGACATGGGGGTGGTCATGGACATCTCGGACCGGGTGGCCGTCCTGGACATGGGACAGAAGATCGCCGAGGGCAAGCCCGAGGAGGTACGCGTCGATCCCCGGGTCACCAAGGCGTATCTGGGTGAGTCGCGCCGTGGCTGAGCTCGCGACGCTCCCCGGCCGCCTGTTGCGCAACGCCGAGCGGTACGCGACCCGCCCGGCGATCCGCGAGAAAGACCGCGGCATCTGGCAGGCCCTCACCTGGCGCCAGTATCGGGACCAGGTCCGCGACCTGGCCCTGGGCCTGGCCGCGCTCGGCTTCGGCCGCGGCGAGACCCTGTCGGTCATCGGCGACAACCGGCCGCGCCTGTACAGCGCCCAGCTCGCCGCCCAGAGCCTGGGGGGGATCGCCGTGCCCGTCTACCAGGACTCCATCGCCCGGGAGCTGGCCTACGTGTGGAACCACGCCGAGGTGGCGGTGATCGTGGCCGAGGATCAGGAACAGGTCGACAAGGTCCTCGCCCTGCGTGATCAGCTGCCCCGCCTCCGCCACGTCGTCTACGACGACCCTCGGGGGCTGGGCCAGTACCGCTTCGACTGGCTCCGCTCGTTCGAGGAGGTGCAAGAGCTCGGTCGCAGCTTCGGCCGCGAGCATCCGGGGTACTTCGAGGCCGAGATCGCCAGAGGCCAGCCCGACGACGTCGCCATGATCTGTTACACCTCGGGGACCACGGCCAACCCCAAGGGGGCGATGCTCACCCACCGCAACGCCATCGAGACGGCCCGCGCCCTCCTGCAGACCGAATCGATCCATCCCGACGACGAGTACCTCGCGTATCTGCCCATGGCCTGGGTGGGAGATGCCTTCTACACGCTGGTGCTGAGCCTCGAGGTGGGTTCCGTCGTGAACTGCCCGGAGAGTCCCGAGACCGTGCAGCGCGACCTCCGCGAGCTCGGCCCCACCATCGTCCTGGCCCCGCCCCGGATCTGGGAGAACATGCTGACGGCCGTGCAGGTGAGGGCGGCCGACGCCACCCCGCTCAAGCGGTGGATCTTCGAGCGCTTTCGCGCCGTCGCCGAGCAGGTGGAAATCCTCAGGTCCGAAGGCCGCCCGGTGCCGCTCGGGCTCCGCCTGGCTGCGGCCCTGGGCGAGGTGTTCGTGTACGCGCCGGTCCGTGACCAGCTCGGCCTGCGGCGGGCGCGCTGGGCCCTGACCGGGGGCGCCCCCCTCGGCCCCGACACCTTCCGCTTCTTCCGCTCGTTCGGGATCAATCTCAAGCAGGTGTACGGGTCCACCGAGACGATGGGGCTGGTCGCCATCCAGCCCGACGCGGAGGCCAACCCGACCACGGTGGGCCGGCCGTGCCCGGGCGTCGAGGTGAAGGTGGCCGACAGGGGTGAGGTGCTGATCCGTAGCGCGGGCACCTTCAAGGGCTACTTCAAGGCCGAGGAGGCGACGCACGAGGCTCTGGACGCCGAGGGGTGGTTCCACAGCGGCGACGCCGGCTTCCTCGACCCGCGCGGGCACCTGGTGATCATCGACCGGGCCAAGGACGTCGGGGCTCTGGCCGACGGCACCCCCTTCGCGCCGCAGTTCATCGAGAACAAGCTGAAGTTCAGCCCCTATGTTCGAGAGGCGGTGGCCTTTGGCCACGAGCGACCCTTTGTCAGCGCGATGATCGCCATCGATCTCGGCACGGTCGGCAACTGGGCGGAGCGTCGAGGGATTCCGTACACCTCCTACACGGACCTCAGCCAGAAGCCCCGGGTACGCGAGCTCATCGGCGAGGAAATCCGGAAAAGCAACGCCACCCTGCCGGAGGGGGCCCGCGTCCGGCGCTTCCTGGTCCTGCCCAAGGACCTCGACGCCGACGATGCCGAGATGACGCGGACCCGGAAGCTCCGCCGTCGTTACATCGCCGAGAAATACGCGGCGGTCGCCGAGGCCATCTATGCGGGCCGGGACGAGGTGATCATGACGACCACGATCACCTACGAGGACGGCCGGCAGGGAAGCATCCAATCACGGGTTCTGGTGGAGGACGTCGAGGCGCTGGCCCATGCTTGACTGGCAGTTCTTCGTGCTGCTGATGTCGAACGGCGTCCTCATCGGGCTCATGTACTCGCTCATCGCCCTCGGCTTCGTTCTGGTCTACAAGGCCACCGACGCGATCAACTTCGCGCAGGGCGAGTTCGTGATGATCGCTGGCTTCGTGGTCGCCGTGACGCTGGGGGCCTATGGCGCGCCCCTGCCGGCGGCGGTCGCCGCCGGCCTGGCCGCCATGATCGGCCTGGGGTTCGGCCTGGAGCGCGTCGTGCTGCGGCCGTTGATCGGCCGGCCCATCATCGCGGTCGTCATGGCCACCATCGGCCTGGCCGCCGTTCTGCGCGGCCTGGGGCCGCTCACGTGGGGCGCGGAGACCAAGCCCCTGCCGCTGCCGATTCCCGACGAGCCATTCATCCTGGGGCCGCTCTTCATCCCCCCGATCCAGCTGCTCGGGGCGGTCGTGGCCCTCCTGTTCCTGGCCGTGTTCGGGTGGTTCTTCCTCAAGTCGCGCAAGGGGGTTGCCATGCGGGCCATCGCCGACAGCCAGCAAGTGGCCATGGCGATGGGGATCAATGTCGAGCGATACTTCGCGTTGGCCTGGGCCATGACGGGCGTGGTGTCCGCGCTGGGCGGCATGGTCTGGGGCAACCTGCTGGGCGTGGACGTGCATCTCTCGCTGGTGGGCCTCAAAGTCTTCCCGGTGGTGATCCTGGGCGGCCTCGACTCGATCTTGGGCGCCATCGTGGGAGGCCTCATCGTGGGAATCGTCGAGAACGTCGCGGCCGGCTACATCGACCCCTACGTGGGTGGCGGCACCAAGGACTTCGCGCCCTACGTGCTCATGATCCTGGCCCTCATGATCCGCCCCTACGGCATCTTCGGCAAGAAGATCATCGAGCGGGTGTGATGGCGCCGGGACAGTGTCCAGCGGAGATCGGGACTCGGATCGGGCGACCAACCGTTCGCCGACGGTGCTTCCGGCGGGGCGCGGGCGTGGCGAAGCCCGGGCGCCCGCGCCCTGCGCGGGCGTGGCGAAGCCCGGGTGCCCGCGCCCTGTTCAAATGATCCATCGGGAGTGCGGCGTCCTCAAGACGACGTACGCGGCCGACATGGCCCTCTATCCGTTGCCCATCGCGCGCTGGACGGTGGCCGGCCTGGCCGTGCTCTTCGGGCTGGTGCTGCCGTTCGCCCTGCACGAGTATTACCTCTCGATCGTGAACCTGATCGCCATCGCCGTGGTGGGGGCCCTGGGGCTCAACATCCTGGTCGGCTGGACGGGACAGATCTCCATCGGCCACGGGGCCTTCATGTCGGTCGGCGCCTACACGGCGGCCAACTTCGCCGTCCGCCTGGACTTTCCCTTCTGGCTGGCGCTGCCCCTCGGCGGCTTGATGGCGGCGCTGGTGGGCGCCGTCGTCGGCATCCCGTCGCTGCGAATCAAGGGCCTGTACCTGGCCATCGCCACGCTCGCCGGGCAGCTCATCATCGAGTGGACGATCAACCACGTCACCTTCATCAGCGGCGGCGTCCAGGCGTCGATCGAGGTGCCCCGCCCGACGCTCGGGTCGTTCGTGATCGCGTCCCAGCTCGAGATGTATTTTCTCCTCATGACCTTCGTCGTGATCGCCATCGTCGCCACCCTCAACCTCATGCGCAGCCGGGTCGGGCGGGCCTTCATCGCCATCCGGGACCACGACATCGCCGCCGAGCTGACCGGCGTCAACATCTTCCGCTACAAGCTGGTGGCTTTCGCCGTCTCCTCCTTCTACGCGGGGGTGACCGGGGTGCTCTACACGTACTACCTGGGCATCGCCAACTACGAGCAGTTTCAGATCGTGACGTCGATCGACTACCTGGCTATGATCATCATCGGCGGCCTCGGGTCGGTGCTGGGCTCGATCTTCGGGGCGATCTTCGTAACGCTGTTACCCATCCTGATCCCCTACGCCATGGAGGCCTTCGGCGGCCTCTTCATGTCCCAGGCCGCGGTGCGGAACACCATTCCGAATCTGCGGTTGATCCTCTTTGGCAGCCTCATCATCATCTTTCTCGTCGTGGAGCCGGAGGGCCTGAACCGTTTGTGGCGGAACATCCGCAACTACTTCCGGTTCTGGCCGTTCGCGTACTGACGGGCCACACGAAAGGAGAGGCCTCATGAGAATGCTGGCGATAGTGCTCACAGGGCTGGTCGGGGTCGCGCTGGTCGGGGTGGGCCCGGCCGGGGCCAGCCACGAGATCGTCCTCGGGTTGCAGTGTGACCGTACCGGCGCCACGCAAACGGTGGGCGTGAACCTGTGCCCCGGGTATCACGACTACGTCAAGCTGATCAACGCCAAGGGCGGTGTGAACGGCCACAAGATCCGCGCCCTGGAGATCGACCACGAATACAAGGTGCCCCAGGGGGTGGCAGCCTACGGGCGCCACAAGCAGGAAGGCGCGGTGGTCATCAGCCTCTACGGCACGCCTCACACCTATGCCCTGACCCAGAAGCTCACCGAGGACAAGATCCCGGGCACCTCACCGGGGTTCGGGCGGGCCGACGCCACCGACGGGACCCGCTATCCCTATATCTTCCCCATCGCCGCGTCGTACTGGTCGCAGGGCGCCGCCGCCGTAAAATTCGCCAAGGACCAGCTCAAGGGCCTGAAGGGCAAGAAGATCGCGTACCTCTTCTACGACAACCCGGCCGGGCGCGAACCGATCCCGGTCCTGGAAGATCTGGCCAAGCAGGAGGGCTTTCAGCTCCGGACCTTCGCGGTGCCGCCCCCCGGTGTGGAGATGGGGGCCCAGGCGCTCGATATCGCCCAACGGTACCGGGCCGACTTCGTGATCGCCCATCTGTTCGGCCGCTCCCCGTCGGTCTCCATCAAGGAGCTCAAGCGGGTGGGCTACCCGCTCCGCAAGGTCGTCTCCTTCGTGTGGGGCTCGGCCGAAGCCGACGTGGAAGCCGCCGGCGGCTTCGGTGTCGCCGAAGGCTACAACACCATGCAGTACGCGGGCGTGGGCCAGGACTTCCAGGTCATCAAGGAGATCCGCGAGCTCTACAAGAAGGAGGGCAAGGAGCCGCCCGAGGTGATGGCCTCGACCGTCTACTACAACCGGGGCATCCTGTGGGCGGCGGTGGCCGTGGAGGCCGTTCGGAACGCGCTCAAGGCCAAGCCGGATGGCAAGATCACGGGCGACGACGTCAAGAAGGGATTCGAGCGAATCAAGGGAGTGACCCTGGGTGGGCTGCTGCCGCCCCTGGAGATCACGCCCACCGACCACGAGGGCGGGGGCTGGGTCCAGATCTGGCAAGTCAAAGGCGGCAAGTTCGTGAAGACGACCGACTGGTTCAAGGCCTACCAGGACGTCGTGGCCAAACACATCCAAGAAGCCGGAAAGAAGTGACGGTGGTGGCGGAAGGCCTGTCGACGGAGGAGCGCCGGGTGGAGGGACCGCCCGGCGCTCCTGCGCCGATGCTGTTGCTGAACAACGTCGAGGTCATCTATGACGGCGTGATCCTCGTCCTCAAAGGGGTATCGCTGGCCGTTGCCTCCGGGGGGATCACGACGTTGTTGGGGGCCAACGGGGCCGGCAAGACCACGACGCTCAAAGCGATCTCGGGCTTGCTGCACCCCGAGCGCGGCGAGGTCACCAAGGGGTCGATCGAGTTCGACGGCCACCGGGTCGACCGGCTGCCCGCGCACGAGATCGTCAAGCGCGGCATCGCGCAGGTCTTCGAGGGGCGGCGCGTGTTCGAGCACCTCACCACCGAGGAGAACCTGATCGCCGGCGCCCACGTTCGCCGCGAGCTGCGCGAGGTGCGGCGGACGCTGGAGGCGGTGTACGGGTACTTTCCCCGGCTACGCGAGCGGCGCCGGGTGCCCTCGGGCTACCTGTCGGGCGGAGAGCAGCAGATGCTCGTGATCGGGCGCGCCCTCATGTCGGAGCCGCGCCTGATGCTGCTCGACGAGCCGTCGCTGGGTCTGGCCCCGATGCTGGTGGAGGAGATCTTCCACATCGTTCAGCGGCTGAACCGGGAACGCGGGCTCACCGTGCTTCTCGTCGAGCAGAACGCCACGCTGGCGCTGACCATCGCCGAGCGCGGCTACGTCATGGAAAATGGCCGCATCGTGCTGGAGGACTCGGCGGCAGCGCTGCGGGAGAACGCGGACGTCCGCGAGTTCTACCTGGGGCTCACCGAGCTGGGGACCCGACGATCCTACCGCGACGTCAAACACTACAAGCGCCGCAAGCGCTGGTTGTCGTGACTCGGAGGGGGGCTTCGCCCCCCTTCCGACGGCGCTGCGGGCCTGACGGCCCGCGTGCGCCTGCCTCCCCCCAGGAGGGTTGCGCGGGCTCCGCCCGCGCTCGAACGGCGCCAATTCTTCGGCGTGGAGGAGATGAGTGACGACGGTCGACCGCCGCACGGGGTATTGGAATCGCGAGAAGGAGACGATGAAGGCCGCGGCGCGCGAGCGCTACCAGGCGGGCTGGCTGAGCCGGCTGCTCGAGCACGCCTGGGCCGCGGCGCCCGGCGTGCGGCGCCGGTTGGAGCGGGCCGGCCTCCGTCCCCAGGACATCCGCGGGATCGAGAAGCTGGCCCGGCTGCCCGTGCTCAAGAAGAGCGAGATGCCCGAGCTGCAGAAGGCCGACCCGCCTTTCGGCGGCTTCTGCGCGGTGCCCCCGGCCAGCCTCCGTCGCATCTTCGTCTCGCCGGGGCCCATCCTGGAGCCCATGGGGTCGGCGGTCAGCGCGTGGCACGCCGAGACCTGCCTCTACGCCGGCGGTTTCCGCCCCGGCGACGTCGTGCTCGATACGTATCTCTATCATCTGGTGCCGGCCGCCCACGAGATCGACGAAGCTCTGATGCTCATCGGCTGCACCGTCGTGCCGACCGGGGTGGGCAACACCGACACGCAGGTGATGGTGGCCAGGGCCCTGGGCGCCACCGGCTACGTGGGCACTCCGAGCTTCCTGATGACGATCCTCAAGCGCGCCCGGGAGATGGGCGGCGCCAAGCTGTCACTGCAGGTGGCGCAGGTTGGGGCGGAGCCGCTTCCCGAGACGCTGCGCGCCGAGCTCGAGGCGGAGTACGGCATCCTGACTCGTCAGGGGTTCGGCACGGCCGATCTCGGCCTCATCGCCTACGAGTGCCCGGAGAAGTCCGGCATGCATTTGGTGGAGGACGCCATCGTCCAGGTCTGCGATCCGCAGAGCGGAGAGCCGCTGCCGCCGGGACGGATCGGCGAGATCGTCGCGACCGTCGACAACCCGACCTATCCGATGATCCGCTTCGCCACCGGCGATCTGACCATGATCGACGACGCCCCGTGCCCATGCGGTCGCACCTCCGATCGGATGCTGGGCTGGCGGGGCCGCGCCGACGAGGTGACGAAGGTCCGCGGGATGTTCGTTCACCCCCGCCAGGCCGACGAGGTCGCGGCGCGAGTGGCCGGCCTGGCTCGTTACCAGGTCGTCGTCACCCGGGTGGGCCACGAAGACGTCTTGACCTTCCGCGTCGAGCTCACGCCCCAGGCGGCGCCAGCGGCGGTCACGGCCCCGCTGGTCGAGGCCATCCGCGACGTGATGAAGCTGCGGGGCACCGTCGAGATCGTCCCGCCCGGCACCATCCCCGACGGCGCGAAGAAGATCAGTGACGAGCGCACCTGGCGGTAGCGGCGCCGTCGAGCGGTGAGCGCTCCCGATTTCGTCGCCGTCGGGCACGTCACCCTCGATCGCTTCGGTGACGTCACCCGGCCCGGCGGCGCCGCGCTGTTTGCCGCCGTCACGGCGCAGCGGCTTGGCCTGTCGGCAGGCGTGCTCACCAGCCACGCCGCTGATTTCCCGCTGGACCTGCTCCCGCCGCAGATCGAGGTCGTGTCCCTGGACGCGCCGGCCACCACCGTCTTCGAGCACCGCCAGCACGCGGGCCGCCGGGCGCTGCGGTTACTGTCGGCGGGGGCCCCACAGGCCGCCGCCGACGTCCCCGAGGACTGGGGCGACGCCGGGCTGGTGATGCTGGCGCCGGTGGCCGGCGAGGTCGACCCGCAGCTCGTCGAGGCGTTTCCCGACGCTACTCTCGCCGCCGAGGGCCAGGGCTGGCTGCGCGCGGCGGGGCCCGACGGGGCCATCGGCCCCCGGCCGTGGGCGCCGCCGCGCGGGCTGCTGGAGCGGTTGCAGGCGCTGTTCCTGAGCGCCGAAGACGTCCGTGGCCAGGAGCCGGCCATGCTCGAATGGCTCCAGCGCCTGCCGATCGCCGTGCTCACCGCGGGCAGCGCCGGCGCGCTGCTCTATGTCAACGGCGAGCGCTACGAGGTCCGGCCGCGCCCGGCGCGTGTGGTCGATGTCACCGGAGCCGGCGACGTGTTCGCCGCCACGTTCCTGCTGCGCTACCACCTCGACGGCGACCCCTGGGACGCCGCCGCCGCCGCCGCGTGCGCCGCGTCGCTGTCGCTGCAAGCGACAGGCTGGGACGCCGTCCCCGACCACGCCGCGCTGAAGGCTGCCCTGGCCGAATACCGCGCGGCGGTGTGAGCCGTCGCCCCTGTCAAGCCATCTGAGAATGTGACCGACGCCGGGATCATCGCGCCACTGGGGATGTGACCGGGGTGAAGGATGGGCGCGAGCCGGTGGCCGGGCGCCGGTGGATCTCGAAGCGCCGGCCCACGCGGGGGCGCTTGAGGGGAACGGCAACCGGGCTCGCGGGGCTGGCAGGCAGCGGCGAGGGGCGGCGCCCGGTGGCGAGCGCAAAGATCGCCGCGAGTTTCCGGTCGATCGTCTGGGCCAGGGTGAAGGGGTCCAGGCGGGCCCGAAGCGCGAGCAGTTCGGCCACACGGCGGGGGTCGGCCTGGGGGCAGGCACGCACGCGTTCGAGCGGGGTCTGCGGGGCGTCGTAGTGGCGGCGGACCCGGGCGCCGACGCGGGTCTTGCGCAGCAGCTTGACCGAGGGCAGGAAGAGGTTCTGCAGGAGCCGCAGGTCGTGTCGGTAGAGGTCGTGGATGGCCGCAACCGCGGTCGGGCTATCGTAGCGAACGTAGCCGAGGAGCTTGCGCACGTGGGTCCAGTTCTTCTGCTCGATGTGGGCGTTGTCGTCTTTCTTGTACGGGCGACCCCGCGTGAACTGGATCTCCTGCCGCTGGCAGTACTCCCAGAGATGCTGGTTGATGAACTCTGAGCCGTTGTCCGAGTCGATGCCGCGGAGCCGGAAGGGCAGCGCCTGGCGGAGCTCGTCGAGCGCTGCCTGCACGCCAGCCTGGCTCCGGCCGAGGACGGCGGCGGTCTCGACCCAGGTCGTGTGGATGTCGGTCAGATTGAGGGAATGCGCGAACTCGCCGTCACCCGAGGGGCCACAGTGGGCGACGAGGTCGATTTCGGTGAAGCCGGGCACGGCGACATCCCAGCGATCCGTCCTCAGCGGGATATGGTGCTTGAGGAGGGTGCCGGGCTTCGTGCGGCCATAGAGCCGCTTGGTGAGCTGGCGGCGGTGGGGGGCCAGCCGGCGATCCATCTGCCGCGGGCTGATGGCCAGCAGGTGCTGCTCCACCGCCGGCCGCAGCCGCAGCCGGCGCCGCGCCCAGGGCAGCCACAGCGGCAGCAGGGCCTTGAGCCGCACCGACCAGGGGTAGCCGGCCGCGGCCCAGATCGCCCGCAACGCCTCGATCACCGCAGGTCCGTAGAGCGCCGGGCGGTGGCGCGGGGCCGGGGCCGCCCCCGGCGCCCGGCCGCGGAGCACGCGGATGGCATGCTTGCGGTGATAGCCGGTGACCTGGCAGAACTCGTCCAGGATCCGTTGCTTCTCCGGCCGCCTCGCCGCCCGATAGCGCTGATAGATCACCTGCACGTACTCCCGCTTGGCGCGCACACTCACGATGGCTGTCTCCATAGACCACGGAAAGTAACATCGCGAATGGCGCGACGATTCCCGTTCGGTAGCATCCTAGACGGCGCGATACGCCGCCTTGACTTCGCCCGACGCCGGGGACTAGGCTGGCTGTGAACGGCGAGCGCAGCAGGAGGAGAGCATGAAAATTTTTCTCGACACGGCGAACATCGGCGAGATCCGGGAAGGCGTGGCGCTCGGCGTCGTTGATGGCGTCACCACCAATCCCACGCTGGTCGCCAAGGAGAAGCGGCCGTTCCGCCCGCACGTCGAGGAGATCTGCTCGATCGTCCCGGGCGACGTCAGCCTGGAAGTGGTGGCCACCGACGTCGAGGGCATGGTGAAGGAAGGCGAGGAGCTCGCCCAGATCGCGCCGAACGTCGTCGTGAAGTGTCCGCTGACCAAGGACGGGCTGAAGGCCGTCAAGCGCCTGAGCGGCCAGGGCATCCGGGTCAACCAGACGCTCTGCTTCTCGGCGGCCCAGGCCCTGCTCTCGGCCAAGGCCGGCGCCTTCTACATCAGCCCGTTCCTGGGCCGGCTCGACGACATCGGCCACGTCGGCATGGACCTGGTCCGCGATATCTGTGAGATCTACCGGACCTGTGGGTTCACCACCCAGGTCCTGGCCGCGTCCATCCGGAACCCGCTCCACGTCATCGACGCCGCCAAGGCCGGCGCCCACGTGGCCACGATGCCCTTTGCGGTCCTCGAGCAGCTCGTGAAGCACCCGCTCACCGACGTCGGCCTCAAGAAGTTCCTGGACGACTGGGCGAAGTCCGGCGCCAAGATCTAGGTCGGAGGGGGCGCCGCGTCAGTCGACGGGGTGCACCACGCGGCTTCGCAGCTCGCCGGTGTCGATCATCTCGGCCAGGCGGGAGCGCTGGATCTTTCCGCTGGAGGTCTTCGGGATGGTGCCCGGCTGAACCAGGAGCACGCGGGCCGGACGGTGGCCGCGTTCCTCGTGGATGCTCCGCACGATGTCGCCGGTGAGCTGGCGCAACGCCTCGCCCTCCGACGTCTCGCCCCGGACCTCGGCCACCACGTAGAGGCGCTGGGTTCCGGTACGCTCGCTGTCGATCCCCACCACGGCCGAGTAGCGGATGCCGGTGAGGTGATCCACGATCTCCTCGATGTCGCCGGGGACGACATTCTCGCCGCCCAGGACGATCACATCTTTCAGACGCCCGGTGATGTAGAGGTCGCCCTCC
The DNA here is from genome assembly GCA_035709005.1 of Candidatus Methylomirabilota bacterium. Lineage (NCBI taxonomy): Bacteria > Methylomirabilota (SeqCode) > Candidatus Methylomirabilota bacterium. The sequence goes on from DASTFB010000041.1 coordinate 51,299, forward strand.
TGATCGACGAAGCCCAGGTCGCCGCTGCGCAGCCACCCGCCGGGGGAGAGCACCTGCGCCGTGCCTTCGGGGTTGTTGTAGTACCCGCGCATCACCCCCGGGCCTTTCACGCAGATCTCGCCGATGGTCCCCCTGGGAAGCTCCCTCGTCGCGGTGTCTTCATCACGCGGAGGGACGATGGCGACCTCCACGCCCCGACAGGGCCGCCCCACCGACACAAAGCGCCCGCTCGGGTCCGTCTTGATGGGCACGCCGAACGGCCAGATGGCGACAGCCAGTGTGGCTTCGGCAAGCCCGTAGCAGGGCGCGATGATGTTCTCGAGACCGAAGTGGCGCTCGAAGGCCCGGATGGTGGAGACGCGCACGGGCTCGGCGCCCGAGAGCGCCGCGCGCAGGCTGCCGAGGTCGAGCCCCGTCCTGTCCTTGATGTTCCTCACGCAGTTGCGGTAGCCGAAGTCGGGCGAGACGGTGAACGTGGCCCGGACCTCGGTGATCAGCTCCAGCCACTGACGGGGATTGCGCAGGTCGGGGGGCAGGAGCCAGAGCGGGGTGGCCGTGAGCGGCGGCGTGAACGAGCAGCCGATCAGCCCCATGTCGTGGTAGAGGGGCAGCCACGAGACGACGCGGTCCGCGGGGGTGAGCCCGGCGGCCTCGGCCATGAAGTGGCAGGTGCTCACCACGTTGCGGTGAGTCAGCACCACGCCGCGGGGCTGCCCGGTGCTGCCCGACGTGTATTGCAAAAACGCCACGTCCTCGGCGTCCGCCTCGGGGAACCGCGTCAGCGGCGGCTCGCTCTCGAGCTCGGCGGGCTCGAGCACGGCGCGCACGCCGGGAGCCCCGGTCACGCTGGCGTCGACCGACTTGCGGAACCAGCCGATCGTGGTCACCGCCACGGTGTCGGAATCGCGGAGGATCGCCGCCGTCGATTCCACGCCCAGCGTGGGGTACAGCGGCACGGGGACGGCGCCCAGCCGCAGGGCCCCCACGAAGGTGTAGAAGAACTCCGCGCACGTCGGGTAGACCAGGCACACGGTCTCGCCCTTGCCGACGCCGGCCCGGGCCAGCGACGCGGCGTAGCGCGCGCTCTGCGCCCAGAGCTGCTCGTAGGTGACCGTCTCGCCGTACAGGTGAAAGTACGGCCGGTCGCCGCTCAGGGCTACCCGTCGCTCCAGCATCTCGGTGAGCGTCGGCGCCGCCTGTGGATCCCGTCTGGCCATGGCCGAGCTCATGGCCGGGCGTCGAGGGTCTCGCTGCCGACCCGGGGCTGGCCATCCCTCAGGTACACCACGGTGAAACGGTCGCCCGGACGCCGGCGGCGCACGGCCTGCTGGAAGTCGGGGAAGCCGGCGATGGGGACGTCGTCGAAGCGCACGATCACGTCGCCTTCGGCGAGACCGGCCCGGGCCGCCGCGCTGGCCGGCACCACGGCGCCCACCGGGACCCCGTCGCCCTGCGCACGGCCGTCGAACATGATGCCGAAGAAGGCGGTGCCCGAGGCGCCGGCGCCGGAACGGGCCGGCCCCGAGAGCTGCACGTAGCGGGGCCGCGGGCCCGCAGCCAGCTCGGAGACCAGGCGCGAGGCCGCCCGCGCGATGCGGGCGAGACCGGCCGTCTCGATCTTATCCGGCGTGTCGGTCGGACGGTGGTAGTCCGCGTGGCGGCCCGTGAAGAAGAAGAGCACCGGCGCGCCGGCGGCGTAGAAGCGCTGGTGATCGGAGGGCGCCCAGGGTGAGCCCTCGGCGACCACCTCCAGTCCTTCCCCCCGCAGGGCGGCCTGCACGAGCCCGCGCAGGGTGCTGCCGCTGTCGACGCCGCCCACGTGCAGCCGGTCATCGCGCAGCCGTCCCACCATGTCGAAGTTCAGCATGGCTGCCGTGCGCGGCAGCGGCACGGTCGGCCGCCCGACGTAGTGTCGCGACCCGAGCAATCCCAGCTCCTCGCCGCCGAAGAAGGCGAACACCAGGGTCCGGGACGCGCCGCCCGCGGCGGCGAAGGCGCGGGCCAACCCCAGCACGAGGGCCGTGCCCGAGGCATTATCGTCAGCTCCCGGGTGGACCGCCCCGTCGACCTCTCCCAGATGGTCGTAGTGCGCGCCGATCACGATCGCCTCGGCGGCGAGCTCGGGATGGCGACCGGGCAGCAAGCCGATCACGTTCGCCGCGCGCTGCTCCCGGCGGATCAGCGAGACCGCCAGCCGTAGCCTCGCCGGGTCACGGGCCCGTAGAGCCTCGGCCATGGCCGGCGTCACGCTCGCCGACGGGATGTCGACCCGGGTCCCCGTCGCCGCCAGCGAGGGCAGCGGCTCTTCCACGACGAGAACGCCCACCGCCCCGCGGGCCCGCGCCGAGAGCAGCTTGTCGAGCCGGGACGACGGCAGCCCGTCGGGGCTGCCTCCCCGGACGACCACGAGACGACCCCGGACGTCGAGACCGCCGTAATCGTCGCGTCCGGGAGCGACCACGCCGTGACCGGCGAACACGACCTCCGCGGTCAGCTCGGTGTCGGGCGCCCCGCCGTGGGGCGCCCAGTCGCGGCCGACCACGAAGGGCGGGCCGCCGTCGGCCTGGAGCAGATTCGTCCCCGGGCCAGCGAGCCCGGTTCCCGTCGTCAGCACGAACGACTGGAGAAACGTTCCGGCGTCGCCGGCGGGCCGCAGCCCCAGACCGGCCAGCGCGGCGGCCAGATAGCGGGCGGCCCGCTCACCATCCTCGGTCCCGGAGCGCCGTCCCCGCATCTCGGGTCCGGCCAGCGCGTGGACCTGCGCTCCCAGCCACTCGGCCGTCGGCGCCGACGGCGCGTCGGCGGCCTGCGTCAGGACGGCGGGAAGGAGGAGGATCAGAGCGCCCAGGACACGCATACGCCGGGGACGGCTCACGGTGTCGATTGTACCCCGGCAGCAGCCGGGCGTGGCCCTCAGCGAGGGATCACGATGCGATCAAACGTCTCTGCGTAGGCGTACCCGCGGGGCTTGCCCAGCTCCGCGCCACGCTCGCGCACTCGCGCCTCGACGGAGCCGAAGTCGGGCAGCTGGCTCTGGTGGCAGGCCAGCGCCTTGATTTTTAGATCCATGGTCTCGGAGATATCCACGACGAGCTGCGGGTTCTCCCACTGCATGACGTGGACCTCGCGGACCTTGTGCGGCTCGTATTCCGGCATGAGCTCGGGGAAGGACATGTGATCACGAGCCAGCGGGTACACGCAGTCCAGGACGACCCCGGCGGTAATGCGATGGTCACGGTGCGAGGCGTAGAGGTTCATCGTCCGGTGCGGATTCTGGGTGATCACCAGACCCGGCCGCCACTTGCGGATCTGACGGGTCACGTCCAGGCGGAGCTGGCGCGTGTCCTCCACCTCGCCGTCCTCGTAGCCCAGGAGCTCCACGCGCTCGACGCCCAGGACGCGGGCGGCCTGGCGCTGCTCGGCCTCCCGGATGCGGGCCAGGCGCTCCGGGGTCATGGTCCGGTCGCTGCTGCCCTTGTCGCCATTGGTGACGATGACGTAGGTCACCTCACGCCCCTGCTTCACCAGCCTGGCGATGGTGCCGCCGGCGCCGAACTCGGCGTCGTCGGGGTGGGCGGTGATCACCATCACACGCTCGATCTTGTCGGCCATGCACGATCCTCCTCGGTCCTGCCCAGCATACCGTCTTATAATCCACGCCGGTATTCATGGCCGACAGGCGACACGCCGGCATCCTGGCCGTGCTCCTTCTCCTGGCCGGTGGCCTTGCGCTGGCCACGCCGGTCGGTCCCGGCAGCGCCCGGCTCTTCGGCGTCAGCTTGCTCTGGTGGTACTGCGCGGCGGTGGCGCCGCTGCTGAGCCTGCTCGTCGCCTTCGTGACGCTGCCGACGCCGCCGGCGCGCCTCGCCGCCTCGCTGAGTCCCGTGCTGGTGGCCACGCTCGTGGCTCGCGTCTTCGCCGGAGCGCCGGAAGCCCCGCTCCTGATCCTCGCTGCCGCGACGGCGCCGCTCCTGGGCAGTCTGGTCGGGCCGCTGCCGGGCCGACGTGACGGCTTCGCCGCCGTGGCCGGGCTGGCCAGCTCGGGTCTTCTCGTCTGGGCTGGCTTGTCGCTCGCAGGTGATCTGGCCCTGGCCTTGGGTCGAGAGCGCTGGCACGGCGTCGGCCTGGCGGCGGCTGTTGCCCTGGTGGGCAGCCTGCGATGTGTGGGCCGCCTCCAGGCCGGGTTGCTCGCCGCGGGCCTCGTGATCCTCGCCGCCCCCGTCCTGCTGCTGTCAGCCAGGGGGGTAGCCCCCTGGCACGCCTGGGCGGCGGTGGCGTCGCGGCCGGCGCTGCTCTTCGGCGAGAACGCGGCCGCGGCCAACGAGGGCCTCGTGCTGCGCGTCGCCACGGCCGTCGATTTCGACGAAGCGCACCGGGTGACGGCGTTGAGCCCGGCCGTCTACCGGGTCGTCGAGCGAGACGGCGATGTGCCGGCTGTTCGAGAGTGGCGGCTCAAGCCCGGCGATGCGCTCATGCTGCGGCCGGGCGACCGCCTGGAGCTCGCCGCCGGCGTTCGCGTCCGCTTCGAGGCCGGTAAGCGCATTCCGGGGGCCGCCGTGTCAGGGGTCGCATGGGCCGATCCCATCGACCGTGACCACGCGGTCACGTTCGACGTCGCCGCGGCCGCCCTCACGCTGGCCGCCGGCACCGCCGCGCTGTCGGCGGGCCGACGGGCCGGCCGGAGCACGCGCGGGTCGGGGTGGGCGCGGGCGGCGGCGCTGGCGCTGCCGGTGGTGTCGGCCCTGCTGGCGGCATGTTGGGGCGTGTACGCGGCCCACGCCGCGCCCGAGCTGGGGCTGGGCGCACCGTCCGTCGCCGCGCTCGCCGGCCTGCCCGCCGGCTTGCCCGGCGCGCTCCTGCCCGCGGTCGCCGTCGTAGCCGTCCTGGCAGCCCTGGCGGCGCTGTTCGCTGCCAACGTGAGCGCGCTGGGCGGGCGCGTGGTCTACCGGGCCCGCGGTCGGAACAGGTCGCGGCTGCCCCTGGTCTGGACGGCGATGATCCTGTTCGCGGCCGGCTTCGCCTTGCCGGCGTTCGACGCCTGGCGCGCGCTCACCTGGGGCTGGGGACTCGCCGCCGCGACCCTGGTGACGCCGGTACTCGCCACCGAGCGGGCGACGGTGCACCGGGCCGCGGCCGTCGTGGGGGCGCTCGTCTTCGCGAGCCTCGCGATCGGCGGGCGAGCCCTGGCACCGTGGGCGCCGGTCGTCGCCGACTATCCGGCCCTCGTCGCGCTGCCGGCCGCCTGGGCGCTGGCCGCCGCGCTGGGCCGACGGCTGCCGGCCCGCCGCGTGGTGAGGGCGTCGCGCTGACCTCCGCAGTTGCTACGGCGGGGCCGGACTGACAGAATAGGCTGGCATGGCCAGCGACCGCATCGTCATTCGCGGCGCCCGCGAGCACAATCTCAAGAACATCGATCTCGAAATCCCTCGCGACCAGCTCGTGGTCGTCACCGGGCTGAGCGGCTCCGGCAAGTCCACGCTGGCCTTCGACACCATCTACGCCGAGGGCCAGCGGCGCTACGTGGAATCACTCTCGGCATATGCGCGGCAGTTCCTCGAGCAGATGGAGAAGCCGGAGGTCGACTCCATCGAGGGCCTGTCCCCGGCCATCTCCATCGAGCAGAAGACCACCTCGCGCAACCCGCGGTCCACGGTGGGGACGGTCACCGAGATCTACGATTACCTGAGAGTGCTGTTCGCCCGCATCGGCGTCCCGCACTGCCCGCAGTGCGGCCGCGTCATCTCCGCGCAGACCGTCCAGCAGATGGTCGACCGGGTCCTGGCCATGCCCGCGGGGACGCGTCTGCTCGTCCTGGCCCCGGTCGTGCGGGGCCGCAAGGGCGAGTACAAGAAGCTCTTCTTCGATCTGCGCCGGCAAGGCTTCACGCGCGTGCGCGTCAACGGCCAGGTGCGCGGGCTCGACGAGGAGATTGACCTGGACAAGAAGCGCAAGCACACGATCGAGGTGATCGTCGACCGCCTCGTCGTGCGGGACACCCTCGGCTCCCGCCTGGCCGACTCCCTGGAAACCGCCCTCCGCCTCGCCGACGGAGTAGTAATAATCGAGCCTGTTGAAACTCCAACCGGTGTCGCATCTCACGCAAACGGGGAGGGTTTGAGAGGGGGCGTCTCGCCCCCTCCCAAGCTAAAGTCAGCCTCGGGAGCTACCGCCGGGTTCGCCCCCCTCGTGTTCTCCGAACGGCTGGCCTGCGCCGAGTGCGGCGTGTCCCTGCCCGAAGTGTCGCCGCGGATGTTCTCGTTCAACAGCCCCTTCGGGGCCTGCGACAAGTGCGCCGGGCTGGGAACCCGGTGGGAGATCGATCCCGACCGGCTGGTGCCCGACCCGAAACGCTCGCTCCGGCAGGGCGCGCTGGCGCCGTGGGCGAACCGGGAGTCGCCGCACTTCAAGCAGACGCTCCAGGTGCTGGCCAGGCGGTATCACTTTTCCCTGGACACGCCCTGGCAGGCGCTCAAGCGCGGAGTTCGGGACGTCATCCTCCACGGCGATCGGGATACGGGGTTCGAGGGTGTGGTGGCGATGCTGGAGCGCCGGTACCGCGAGACCGACGCCGACGACGCCCGTCAGGACATCGCCGTGTTCATGGCCGAGCGCTCGTGCCCGGGGTGCAACGGCAGCCGCCTGCGGCGGGAGTCGCTCGGCATCAAGATCGCGGGACGGTCCATCGCCGACGTGGTCCGGCTCACCATCAAGGCGGCCGCCGCCTTCTTCGCCGGGCTGTCCCTCACGCCGCGCGAGGCCCTCATCGGCCGCCGGGTGCTGAAGGAGATCCGCGAGCGCCTCGGCTTCCTCCAGGATGTCGGCCTCGACTACCTCACGCTGGACCGGTCGGCGGGCACACTGGCCGGCGGGGAAGGCCAGCGGATCCGTCTGGCCACCCAGATCGGCTCCAGCCTGGTGGGCGTGCTCTACATCCTCGACGAGCCCTCGATCGGGCTGCACCAGCGCGACAACCGGCGGCTGCTCGACACCCTCAAGCGCCTGCGCGATCTGGGCAACACGGTGCTGGTGGTCGAGCACGACGAGGAGACGATCCGCTCCGCCGACTACGTGATTGATCTCGGGCCGGGGGCCGGCGAGCACGGCGGCCACGTGGTCGCTGCCGGCACGCCGGACGAGATCGTGGCCAACCCGGGCTCGCTCACCGGCCGGTATCTGTCGGGGGCGCTGCAGATCGCCGTGCCCGCCCAGCGCCGCAAGGGCAGCGGGGCCTTCCTGACCATCCACAACCCGCGCGAGCACAATCTCAAGGGCGGAGCCATGCGGATCCCGCTCGGCACCTTCACCTGCGTGACCGGGGTATCGGGTTCGGGCAAATCCACGCTGGTCAACGACATCCTCTACCGGGCGCTGGCCCAGATGCTCCACCGGGCCCAGGAGCGGCCGGGCGCCCACGACCGGATCGAGGGGGCCCAGCACCTCGACAAGGTGGTCGACATCGACCAGTCACCCATCGGGCGGACGCCGCGCTCGAACCCGGCCACGTACACCGGGGTCTTCACGTTCATCCGAGCGCTCTTCGCCCGCACGCCCGAGGCCCGCATGCGGGGCTACGCCCCCGGCCGCTTCTCGTTCAACGTCAAAGGCGGCCGCTGCGAGGCCTGTCAGGGCGACGGCCTGGTCAAGATCGAGATGCACTTCCTGCCCGACGTCTACGTGACGTGCGACGTGTGCAAGGGCCGGCGCTACAACCGCGAGACGCTGGACGTCCGCTACAAGGGCCGATCGGTGGCGGACGTGCTCGACATGACCGTCCGGGAGGCCCTGGAGTTCTTCGAGCCGGTGCCCGTGATCCGCGCCAAGCTCGTGACCCTGAACGACGTGGGCCTGGACTACATCCGGCTGGGCCAGTCGGCCACCACGCTCTCCGGCGGCGAGGCTCAGCGGGTCAAGCTGGCCACCGAGCTCAGCCGCCGGGCGACGGGCCGCACGCTGTACATCCTGGACGAGCCGACCACCGGCCTGCACTTCGCCGACATCGAGAAGCTCCTGGACGTGCTCAACCGCCTGGTCGACCAGGGCAACACCGTGGTGATCATCGAGCACAACCTGGACGTCATCAAGACCGCCGACTGGATCATCGACCTGGGCCCCGAAGGTGGCGAGGACGGCGGCTGGCTGGTGGCCACCGGCACCCCGGAGGCCGTCGCCGGAGGCTCCGACCGCTCGCACACCGGCCAGTTCCTGAAGAAAGTCCTTCGAGCAGAGGCCTCGCCGGCGCAATCCTAGGGAGGAGGCGCGAAGGCGTGCGTCGAACCAAGATCGTGTGCACCATCGGGCCGGCTTGCTCCAGCTTCGAGCAGCTGGAAAAGCTGGTCGCCGCCGGCATGGACGTGGCCCGCCTCAATTTCTCTCACGGCACCCACGCCGAGCACGCCGAGGTCATCAGGCAGATCAGGGCCGGCGAGGAGCGCTGGGGCCGGCCGACGGCGATCTTGCAGGATCTGCAGGGCCCCAAGATCCGCCTCGGGACGTTCGGCCCGGCGGGCGGCGGCCGGGTGGATCTGGAGACCGGGCAGCTGTTCACGCTCGCCATGAAGCCGGTGGTGGGAACGGCGGAGCAGGCCTCCGTCTTTCCATCCGCGTACCTGACCCAGGTGCGTCCCGGCGACGAGATCCTCCTGGACGACGGCTCCATCCAGCTGCGCGTGGAGGCGGTGACGCCCGACGGGGTGCGTTGCCGGGTGGTGGCGGGCGGCCGTCTCAGCGACCACAAGGGCTTGTCGCTGCCTCACGTGCCGCTGCCCGCCTCCTGCCTGACCGACAAGGACAAGGAGGATCTGCGCTTCGGCATCCGCCACGGCATCGACTTCGTGGCCGTCTCGTTCGTGCGCTCGGCCGCCGACATCAGCGAGGTCCGCAAGTTCCTCCACGATCACGGCGCCGACGTCCCCATCGTGGCCAAGCTCGAGCGCCAGGAGGTCATCGCCAACCTGCCCGGTATCCTGACCATGGTGGACGCGGTGATGGTGGCGCGCGGCGACCTCGGGCTGGACGTGCCGCTGGAAGAGGTGCCGCACATCCAGAAGGAGGTCATCCGGCAAGCGCGGGCGGCCAAGGTGCCCGTCATCGTGGCCACCCAGATGCTGGAGTCGATGGTGACCCACCTCCGACCGACCCGGGCCGAGGTCTCCGACGTGTCGACGGCCATCTTCGACGGGGCCGACGCCATCATGCTCTCGGCGGAGACGGCGACGGGGCGCTATCCGATCGAGGCCACGCAGGTGATGGCCCGCATCGCCGAGCGCGCCGAGCTGGCCGCGCTCCGGATGGCGGCGCCGCGGGCGCACCGCGAGGGGGTGGGCTTCCCCGAGGCGATCTCCGACGCGGCGGCGATGGCCGCCCACGTCCTGGGCGCGCGGGCGATCGTGGCGTTCACCCAGTCGGGCTTCTCGGCGCGCCTGATCTCCCAGGAACGGCCACGCGTTCCCATCATCGCGCTGACCCCCTTCGTGGAGGTGCAACGGCGGCTGGCCCTGTCCTGGGGGGTGTCGTCGCGGCTCATCCGCAAGGTCGAGACCACGGACGAGATGATCGAGGAGGTGGAGGCCACGCTTCTCGGCGACGGCTCCGTCCGCGTCAACGACGTCATCGTGATCATCTCCGGATCGCCGATGTGGGTCACGGGGACGACCAACCTCCTCAAGCTGCACCGGATCGGCGAACGACGCTGATCCCGGCCACCCGGCCGCACGTCGCCCGGCTGAGCCTCGTCCTGGCCGCCCTGGCTGCGCTGTGGGGCGCCGGGGGCGTGATCCTCCATCGTCAGCTCGAAGCGCGCCAGGCCACGCGGACGCGCGACGCCGTCGCCGTGGCCCAGCGGGTGGTGGAGGACGTCCAGCAGAGCCTGCTGCGGGAGGCGCGCCTGCTGGCGCGCGAGCCCGCGGTCGTCGCGGGCGCCGCCCGGGGCGACTGGGGGATGCTGGCCCGCGAGGCGTCCCCGCGCCTCATCTCGCTGAGCGTCGAGGGCATCGCCGAGCTTCTGATGCTCATCGACGGCAACGGCGCCACGCTGGTCCAGGTCCCGACGGCTCCGCGCGTGGTCGCGGCGGGACTGGGCGCGCCCACGGCGCCGACCGTCCGGGCGCGGGTGCTCGCGGGCCAGGCCTATCTGCTGGCCACGGCGCCCATCCTCGGCCTGGACGGCGCGCCGGTGGGGACCGCCGCCGTCGGTCGCAACCTCGCCCGCGTGGAGCGGGCCTTCGCGGGCGCTCCGGCGACGGCCGTGCTGGTTGCCGTGGACGGCGACCGCGTCATCGCCGCGTCGCGCACCGACGTGCCGACCCAGGGCTGGCAGTCGGTGATCCGCACCGGTCGCGTGAGCCTGGCGGGCGCGACGTGGAGCCTCTGGCCCCTGGCCGGCAACGCCGGCGTCTGGGCCCTGGTCTCGGGCGCCGAGGATGCTCGCGAGCTGAGGTGGCTGTGGGGTGCGCTGGTCGTCTCCTTCCTGGCGGCCAGCGCCGCGCTGGTCGGCGGCCTCTCGCTGCGCCGCCCGCCGCCGGTGCTCGGCCTGAGGGCGCTGGTTCCGCTCCTGGACACCACCCGCAGGCTGGTGCTCCGGCCCGGCGAGCCGAGTGCCGAGATCTTCGCCGCCGTAGCCCGAAGCGCGGCCGCGCTGCCGGGCGCCCGGGTCGCCCGCGTGTGGATCCACGATCCGGCCCGGCAGGAGCTGCGGACAGTGGCGACCTGCGGCGTGGCGCCGGCCGCCGAGCGGATGCTCGCCGACCTCGACACGGTGCCCTGCGGTCACGGCGTCATCGGCTACGTGTTCGAGTCGGCCGCCCCCCTCAACATCGCCGATGTGCAGCAGGATCCGCGCTGGCTCAACCGGGGATTCGCCCGGGCGGCTGGGCTGCGCGGGTACGCCGGCATCCCGATCGTCGCCGCCGAGCGGGCGGTCGGCGTCCTGGCCATCCTGTTCGGCGGGCCGCGCCGACTGACGCCCGAGGAAATCGAGCTCATGCGGCGGCTGGCCGACCAGGCGGCCCTGGCCGTTACCAGCGCTCAGCGGGTCGGCGACGAGGAGGTCCGGCGCGCGCAGCTCGGCGCGCTGCTCGACATCAACCGGAAGATCGGCGCGGCTCAATCCACGGACGCGCTGCTACACGCCATCGCCGAGGAGGCCGCCCGGCTGCTCGACGTCGACAACGCCGGCTTCAGGTTGGTGGAGGGCGGCGACCTCGTGGTGGCCGGCCTGGCCGGCGCCGCGGGTGAGACGATGCTGCGGCCCCGCATCAAGATCGGGGAGAGCTTGAGCGGCCGCGTCGTGGAGGAGGCGCGGTCGCTCACCTCCAGCCTGGCCGAGGCGCCCGACCTGCTGCCGGACCACCGCGCGGCGGACGAGCGGCTCGGATACACGCACTGGCTCGGTGTCCCCGTCATGGCCGGCCAGCGCGCGATCGGCGTGTTCGCGTTCCGGGCCCGGCGTCCGTTCACGGCCCAGGACCAGGAGCTGGCCGAGGCCTTCGCCGCTCAGGCCGCGGTGGTCCTGGGGCAGACGCGTCTGTACCGGGAGGCGCAACGGCAGGCCGAGCGCATGCGCGCCCTGGCCGACGTGGAGCGGCTGCTCTCGGAGACGCTGGATCCCGACGTCGTGGCCCAGCGGATCGCCGACAGCGTGCGCACGATGCTGGGGGCGCTGGCATCGGCGGTGTACCGGCTCGAGCCGGAGACCGGCCACCTGGTCGCCATCGCCGATGCCGGCGACAGCGACACCGGGGTCCGGGCCGAGACGACGCTCCCGCGCGGCGAGGGCGTGGCCGGGCTCGCGGTACGCGAGCGGCGGACCGTGGCCAGCCCCGACCTCTTGACCGACCCGGCCATCACGCTGACGAGCGACCTGCGCGCCCGCGTCGAGCGCGCCGCGTATCGATCAGTGCTGGCCGTGCCGCTTCGCGTGCACGACCGCGTGATCGGTGCGCTGGGAGTGACGGACCGGCCCGGGCGGATCTTCGGTTCCGAGGACGTGTACCTGGCCGAGGCCTTCGGCGCCCAGGCCGCGCTGGCCCTGGAGAACGCCCGGCTCTACTCGCTGGAGGCGGCCCGCCGGGCGCAGATCGAGACGCTGGCCAGGATCGAGCGTGAGTTCGCCGCCGAGCTGAACCTCGACCGGCTGCTCGGCCTGGTCATCGATCGGGCCACCCGTCTGTTCGCCGCCGAGGGCGTGATCCACCTGGCCAACGACCAGGGGGTCCTGGAACCCTGCGCGTGGAGCGACCGCGCCCGCTTCGACCGGCCTGCGGTCCTGGGCCACGGCGTGACCGGCGCCTGCGCGGCCGAGCGACGGGGCCTGCTGCTCAACGACTATCCGACCTCGCCCTACGCGCTGCCGGACTACGTCGCCCTCGGCTTCACGCGGTTCCTGGCCCACCCGCTGACCCTCGGCGAGCGGTGCCTGGGCGTCATCACGCTGTCCCGCACCGGGCCGGGGCCGCCAACTTTCACGGCCGACGACCTCGCGGTGCTGGAGAGCCTGGCGACCCAGGCGGCCATCGCCATCGACAACGCGCGCCTGCACGAAGAGCTGGAGGCGCGCACCAGGCGGTTGCGCATGCTGGCCACCGTGAATCGCATCGTCTCGTCCTCGCTGGACACCGGCGAGGTGCTGCGCACCATCGCCTGCGCGGCGGCCGAGCTGATGGGCGGGACCCTGGTGGCCTTCTGGATCGCCGACGAGAGCACGCGCACGCTCTGGATCGGCGCCTTCTCGGACGAGGAGGTCGGCGCCGATTTCCCGATCGCCAGCCACGCGTTCGGCGAAGGGGCGGCCGGCTGGGTCGCCGAGCATCGGCGTCCGCTGGACGTTGCCGACGTGCGCGGCGACCCGCGGTTCCTGGCCCGGGAATGGGGCGCCCGCCACGGCATCGTCAGCTTCTTCGGGATCCCCCTCCTGGTGCAAGACTCGCTGCTCGGCGTGCTGACCCTGAACGGGCAGGCCCCGTTTCACTTCACGCCGGACGAAGAGAATCTGCTGGAGAGCTTCGCCGCCCAGGCCGCCGTCGCGCTCCAGCACGCGCGAGTATTCGGCGACACCACGCGCCGCCTGGACGAGACGCGCGCGCTCCTGGAGGTCGTCGAGATCCTCAACTCCACGCTCGATCCCCACCAGCTCCTCAAGCGCGTGGCCATCAAGATCGCCCAGGTCTGCCAGGTCGATCGGTGCACGATCGAGCGCGGCGACGCCCGGCGTCTCGTTCCGCTCACCTCCCAGTTCGCCGACGGGCACGCAGAGCGCGCCATGTGGGAGGCCTTCGTGCGGGGCGCGCCCTACGCCGCCGCCGATGTCCCGGCCCGGGCGCGCGCCCTGGAGACGCGCCGGCCCGTCGTCGTGGAGGACGCCACCAACCAGACCGAGCACCTTCCGCGCGAATGGGTGGAGACGTTCCGACAGCGGTCCTGTCTCTTCGTGCCGCTGATCAATCAGGACCAGGTCATCGGCTTGCTGACTCTCGACTACTGCGAGCGCCCCGTGCCCTTCCAGCGCCCGCAGGTGGCGCTGGCCGCCGCCATCGCCGGGCAGCTGGCCCTGGCGCTGGAGAGCACGCGCCTCTACGCGGAAGCGCAGGAGCGCCTCCGCGAGACGACGACGCTGCTGGCGGTGGGGCAGGTGCTCTCCCAGGCTACCGGCCTGGAGGAGACCATGCGGCGGTTGTGCCGCGAGGTCGGGCGCGCCTTCGGAGCCGATACGGTCGGCGCGTACGTTCTCGACGAGACAGGCGAGCGGCTACACGCCGTCGCCGGCTATCACGTGCCGGAAGAGCTGCGAGCCTGGCTGATGGCCAATCCCATCACGGTGGGGCGGCAACCCCGGCTGCGCGAGGACTGGCAGGCCGGGCGGGCGGTGTGGAGCTTCGACACCCACCGCGACGACCGGTTCGACCGGGACTGGGTGATGCAGCTGCCTCCGCACGCGGTGATGTTCGCCCCGACCCGCGTGCGGGGTAAGAGCATGGGCGCGCTGCTGCTGGTGTGGTGGACCACCGGTCGGCAGTTCCCCCCGGCCGACGTGCGGCTGCTCGAGGGCGTGGCGGCGCAGGTGGGACTGGCCCTGGAGAACGCCGAGCTGGCACGGCAGCGTGAAGTGCGGCTCAAGGAGACGGTGACGCTGCTGGAGGTGAGCCGGACGCTCTCGTCCACCCTGGAACTCGACATGCTGCTCCGACATTTCATGCGACAGATCAGTCAGGCCACCGGCGCCGACGTCGTGGGGGTATGGATGCTGGACGAGGACGGCGAGCACCTCGTTCCCACCGCCGGCTTTCACGTGCCCCCGGAGTGGCGGCCCGCCGCCCGCACGCTCCGGATTTCCCTGGTCGAGCATTCCTTCTACGCAGAGGCGGTCCGGACGCGGCGAGCCGTGTTCGCCGCCGAGGCGGCCGGCGACGCGCGGATTCCGCGCACGCTGCTCCAGGCGGCCCCGCACCGGAGCCAGCTGTTCGTGCCGATCCTGGCCAAGGAGCGGCTGGTCGCCGCCTTCATGGCCGTGTGGCGCGAGCGCCCGCGTGAGTTCTCCGCCGGCGAGCTGGCGTTGATGGAGGCGATCGCCAGCCAGGCCGGCGTCGGGTTCGAGAACGCGCGGCTGTTCGAGCAGAACCGGCGGCAAGTGGAGGAGCTGTCCGTGCTGCACGAGCTGGCCCGGGCGGTGACCGGCCAGCTCGACCGCCAGGCCCTGCTGGAGGCGCTTCGCCTGCAGCTGCCCCGCGTCCTGGCGGTCGACCAGATTCTCGTCATCCTGGTCGAGCACAAGTCGGGCGAGGTGGATACCGCGTTGCGGGTCGAGGACGGTCGGGTCGTGCCGGGAACCGGGCAGCGTGACCTCCATGCCGCCGGGCTGGCCGCCGTCGTCCTGGACACGGGACAGCCGTTGCGCACGGACGACTACGCGGCGGAATGCGCGCGGCGGGGCCTGCGTTCCGCGGACGGTGGCGCGCCGTCACGCTGGCTCGGCGTCCCCCTCCTGGCCGGTCAGAGCGTGCTCGGCGTCCTCACGCTGAGCCGCCGCGAGCGTCGATTCACGGATGCCGAGGTGCGGCTGGCCGATAGCATCGCCGACCTGGCCGCCCTGGCGCTGCGCAGCGCTCGCCTGTTCGAGGAGCGTTCACGCGCCTACAGCGAGCTGGCCGCCGCGCAGGACCACCTGGTGCGGACCGAGAAGCTCCGCGCGCTCGGGGAGATGGCCTCGGGCGTGGCCCACGACTTCAACAACATGCTGGCCGCCATTCTCGGTCGCACCCAGCTCCTGCTGCGCCGCATCGAGGATCCGAAGGTGCGCCAGTGGCTGCAAGTCATCGAACGTTCCGCTCTGGACGGGGCCCAGACCGTGCGGCGGCTCCAGGAACTGGCGCGGGTGCGTCGCGACCAGCCGCTGGTGCCCGTCGACCTCAACCAGGTGGTACGGGACGCCGTGGAGATGACCCAGTCCCGGTGGCACGAGGACTGCCTGCGCCGCGGTATCGTCATCGACGTGCGGACCCGCCTGGGCGAGATCTCGCTCGTCGCCGGCGATCCCGCCGAGCTGCGGGAGGCCATGACCAATCTCATCCTCAACGCCGTCGACGCCATGCCGGCCGGCGGCGTGCTGACGTTCACCTCGGAGCTCGTGGACGGTGAGGTCAGGGTGACGGTGAGCGACAGCGGGGTCGGCATCCCCGAGGCGATCCGCGACAGCATCTTCGATCCGTTCTTCACCACCAAGGGGCCCCAGGGGACGGGGCTGGGCCTCTCGATGACCTATGGCATCCTGTCCCGACACCGGGCCCGCATCACCGTCGAGAGCCAGGAGGGCCAGGGATCGACGTTTCGGCTCCGCTTCCCGGCCCTGGCCAGCTGGTCGCCGACCCAGACCGCAGCCCCGGAGGCCCCGGCCGAGCCTCGGCCCCTCCGCTGTCTCGTCGTGGACGACGAGGAATCGGTGGGAGCGGTCATCGGCGACGTCCTGGCCTCGCTCGGCCACGACGTGATGGTGCTCACCGACGGCGCGGCGGCCATCGAGCGCCTGGGCGACCAGCGCTTCGACGCCGTGTTCACCGATCTGGCCATGCCCGGCGTGTCGGGCTGGCAGGTGGCGCGCGCCGTCAAGGACAAGATGCCGGACGTGCCGGTCTTCATGGTGACGGGCTTCGGCGTGGAGCTGACGCCCGAAGAGCAGCGGGCCAACGGCGTCACCGCGGTCCTGGCCAAGCCGTTGAACATCGACGACCTCGTGAACGCGCTGGCGCAGGTGGCGCGCCCGCGCGGCGAGCATGAACCACTGGAGGAGCGCTGATGGGATACCAACACCTGACGCTCGAGCGTCGCGACCAGGTGGCGACGCTGACGCTGAATCGCCCCGACGCCTACAATGCGTTCAATCTGGCCTTCGGTCACGAGATCTTCCAGGCCGTGCTGGAGGCGGATGACGACGCCCAGGTGCGCTGCCTGCTCATCACCGGCGCCGGCAAGGCGTTCTGCGCCGGCGGGGACGTGCGGGAGTTCGTGGACAACCTGCCCCGGATCGGCGCGCACACCAAGGAGCTGACGACCTACCTGCACGGCGCCGTCTCCCGGCTGTGCCGCAGCGACAAGCCCGTCGTCGTCGCCGTCAACGGCGTCGCCGCCGGCGGCGGGCTGTCCCTGGTGCTGGCCGGCGACCTGGTCCTGGCGGGCGAGTCCGCGCGGTTCACCATGGCCTACTCGAAGATCGCGGCCACGCCCGACGGTTCGTCCACCTACTTTCTGCCGCGCCTGGTCGGCCTGCGCCGGGCCATGGAGCTCTACTTCACCAATCGCGTCCTCTCCGCGCCCGAGGCGCTGAACTGGGGCCTGGTGACCCGCGTCGTCCCCGACGCCGAGCTCAAGCCCGCGGCCGAGGCGCTGGCCCGCGAGCTGGCCCAGGGACCGACCCGAGCGTTCGGCGCCGCCAAGCGTCTCTTCCATCAGGCGACGTCGGAGAGCCTGGAGACCCAGATGGAGCTGGAAGCCCAGGCCATCGCCGCCAGCGGCCGCACCGAGGACTTTCGCGAAGGCGTCACCGCGTTCGCCAACAAGAAGACGCCGACCTTCCGCGGCCGGTAGCCGGCGCGACTTGACGCGTCGTCGGGCATTGGCAATAGTGTCCCAGCCGCGCCGATTGAGCGAGCGACGATCCCGCCGGCGCTCCTGCGTCAGGCGGATGAGGTGATCGAATGACGAACACGACGACGAAGCCGCGACTGTTCCACCGCCCGGGCTGATCGTCCTGCGCCAAGACGCGAGAGCTCCTCGCGTCCTGGGGGGTCGAGTTCGACTCCATCGACGTGCAGGCCGACCCGGCGGCGAAGGAAGAACTGCAGAAGCTCGGGGTGCCGCGCGTGCCCGCGGTGACCGTCGGCGATCGGGTGGTGCACGGCTGGAACCCCGAGGGGTATGCCGAGCTGCTCGGTGTCGCCTACGCACGGTCCACGAAGTTCCCGCCGGCCGAGCTGGCCCGGCGCCTGGACCGCATTTTAGAATCCGCCGAGCGGCTGGTGCGCGCCTTCCCCGACAGCGCGCTCGGCGTCACGCCGCCGGAGCGCAAGCGGACGATCCGCGACCTCGGCTACCACGTCTTCCGCGTCGGGTTGACCTTCGTCGACGCGATGGAGCGGGGCGAGCTTCCCGAAGGCTGGTTCGAGGAGCCGGCGCCGCCCGAGATGCAGGAAGCGGTCGCCGTCGCCAGCTACGGGTCACTGGTGCGGGGTCGCCTCCAGGGCTGGTTCGAAGGTGTGGCCGACGACGAGTTCGCGCGCGTCATCGCCGTCTACTACGGCCCCCAGTCGGGCTACGACCTGCTCGAGCGGACGACGTGGCATGCCGGCCAGCATCTGCGGCAGCTCTATGAGCTGGCCGGGAGGTTGGGCGTCACCCCGCCGTCGCCGCTGCCCGTCGAAGAGCTCCGGGGGCTGCCCCTGCCCGACGCGGTCTGGTAGCGAGGTCGGGAGCGGCTAATCGTCCTCCCAGGCGGTGGCCATCCGCCGGGCGAGGGCCCGGTGGCCCTTGAAGAAGTAGGCGAGCATGGAAACGGCCGCCAGCAGGTTTCCGGCGAGGATCGTCCAGCCCGCCACCTCGTCGAGCACCCAGCGCGCCGCCATTGCCACCGCGCCGAAGAAGCCCACCTCGAAGGCCGTGAACCCGATCACCAGCGCGAACACCAGCATCGGGTCCCGCTCGGCTCCGGCGATCAGCACCGCGGCGATGATCCCGAACACCACGAAGGCCACGCCGTGGACGAGCGTGTAGAGCAGGACGGCCGGCAGCCCCGGTGAGGCCTTGAGGAACGCCACCGCGAGCACCTGCGGCGTACGGAAGGGCTCGCCCTGGATCGTGTCGATGACCAGGAACCAGATGGCGACCGCGGCGGCGCCGATGAGCCCGGCCACGACGCCTTCGCGCAGCGTACCCGCCCACGAGCCCACGAGGAGGCGGGGCAGGGTCCGGTGGCGTAGCAGGAAGTACCAGAGCATGGCCACGGCAGCCAGGAAGTTGGCGACGAGGATGCCCCACCACGACAGCGCGTCCGTCACCGCCCGGCCCAGCACCCCGACGACGCCCAGGAAGAAGGTCTCGAAGCAGGCGAAGAGAATCACGACGGCGATGATGAGGGTCGGCTCCCGCTCGGTGGCGGCGATGACGCTGGCCGCGACGACACCGAACGCGACGAACGCCAGGCCGTGGATCAGGGTGTAGCCGATGACGGGGCCGAGGGCGACCTCCAGCCCGATGGGGCTGTCGATGCCATGGAAGAGCGCCGCGCCGAGCAGCGCCGGCGTGAGGAGCGGCTTGCCACGAGCGAGGTCGAACGCCAGGAACCACCCGGCGACGACCGCCGCCCCGATGAGCCCGCCGACGACGCCTTCCCGGAGGATCGGGGCACCGCCCGCCCTCATGGCGGAATTGTAGCCGATCTGTCGATCCGGCGGCTCTCCCGGCGGCCGTCAGCGAACGTCGCGCGCCAGCCGGAGACCGTAGTCCGAGTAGCGCAGCCCGGGCGGCAGCGACGAGCGGTGGGCCACGGGGCTCCAGGGATCGGCGTGACGCCACGCCCCGCCGCGGCTGACCCGGCGTGTGCCGGCGCCGGGCCCCCGTGGATTCCGTTCCGGGCAGCGGCCGTAATAGCCCTCGTCGTACCAGTCCGCGCACCATTCGTGACACACGCCGGAGAGGTCGGTGAGACCGAAGGGGTTGGCCGGCGTCGACCCGACCTCGGGCAGGCCGTCGATCCTCAGGGTCGGTGGGGTGTCGCCCCAGGGGTAGCGCGCCTGAGCCACGCCGCCACGCGCGGCCTTCTCCCACTCGGCCTCGGTCGGTAACCGGGCCCCGGCCCAGGCGGCGTAGGCGACGGCTTCATCCCAGCTCAGCCCGACGACCGGCTGGCGAGGCCGGCTGAACTCTGGCCGGCCCCAGAACGCCGGCGGCGGCGCGCCGGTCGCGGCCAGGTAGGCCGCATATTCGGCGTTGGTCACCGGCGTCGTCGCAATGGCGTACTCGTCCACCCAGACCCGGTGCACGGGCCGCTCGTTGGGGTGGCCGTGCGGCCATCCCATCAGGTAGAAGCTGGCCGGGATTCGCACGAACTCCATGCCCTTCCTGCATGTCGCCGGCGCCGGTAGAGCGACAGGCCTCCTACTCCAGCCGAGTGCGGCTGATGGTCGTTCGACGAGTCAAGGACGCCGAGCCGAAGCCCTCGCTCTCGGGAATGCGGCCCGTGTCGAACGGGACAGAGCCGGCGACCCCCTCGACGGCCGCGCTCAACTGCTGCTCCCGCTCGCTCAACCGTGACCAGGTGAAGCCATTCTCGGTCTTCTCTCGGACGAACCTGGTGGACGACGAGAGAGACGCGAAATCGTCGGTTGCGCCCCAGGCAACCGAGATCTCGTGGTAGTTCAGCGTCGCCCGGAGACCCAGCGGGTCCATGGCGAAGTGCGCGCTCTCGATCTGAACGAAGGGTTGCGGAAACACCGGGATCGGGACGCCGAGCTCATCTTCGGCGGAGAAGAACAGGGTCGTCTCCACGTTTCCGTCCGAGAAGGTGGATCGGGTCACCTGCACGGTGGCGCAGACCCCGGACCGGCATTGCGTGGCGTACGCGTCCTCGGTCACGACCCGGAACGGCCGCTCCGCCGTCGCCGGAGCGGCAAGAGCGAGAACGACGAGCACCGAGAGCGTGAGGCCTCTCCCCATTGCAGGTATCCTCCCTTACGACAGGCCTGAGCTTGGTAAGAGCTTCAAAATCCGGCAACCCGTGCCCTCTTGGATGGGACACAGTAACGGCTCGTCATCACAGAATCGCCAGAAAAAACGTGGGCGCGGCCGTGTCTTCAGCAGAGGCCTGGCGATGGAGTCTGGAATGTAAGGCGAGCGCCGCGGGTCATCTCGAACTTGCGGTAAAGAACAACGCGGATCACGCGACTCCGCTGGTCCCCAATCCAGTGAACGTCGGCTGGGATTATCTCTTGTGGGCCGACGCCAGCCGCGCGGGCAAGCCGGGCGTGTGTGACCGCGGGACGCTCGGCGTCCAGGGCGAGGGCTTAAACCTTGGTGTGTTCGGAACGGCGTTGGGACCGGCGTCCGCTGGGACGCGGCACGTCAGCGGCAGAGGGTGGCCAGTTCGGGTGGTGGATCTGACAGTCCGGGCGTCGGCACCCCCCTGACCTTGGCGATGCGCACCAGGAGCGTCGCCTCACCGATTCCCGGGTCGATCCGGTAGACGGGATCTTGCAGGGCCGCCCGGAGCGTGATGAATCGCGTCCCGGCAGCTTGGTAGGCGGCGAGAACCTCGTGGAGCATGAGCGCGTCGAAAGCGCCGATGTGCAAGCTGAGAATGTGCTTGATTGGCCGCCCGAACAGACGGGTCGAAAGCTCGACAGATGCTGCCAGGTGAGACGTGGCCGCCTTCACGAACGAGGCCCCGAGTCGGGCGATAGCCGCCGTGTCATGCCGCAGGCGGCAACGGGCATAGGCGTCGTTCCATGCCCAGTCCTGAAAGTCGACCGTGACCGGGGCCACCGTGTAGCCACGCCCTGCCAACCATTGCCGGACGGCGGTCCGCTTTTTCACGGTGTCACCGTCGTGCAGATAGGGATGCCGGAAGTACTTTACGGTCCCGGGTGGGCGCTGGCGGGCCAGGACCTGCTCGTTCCGCTCGATGTCGGCGAGGTACCGTGCCGCGCTTACACGCGTGAGATCGAGGTGTGAGAACGTGTGGTTCCCAAGGAGAAAGCCTGCCTGGCGCCAGACCGTCAAAATCTTCTCGAGCTCGGGGTCGGCTTCGAGCGGAGCCCCGTTCGTGAAACCGTAGACCTCGGGCACGGCGTACCGCCTGAGCGTCTGAGTCATCTGGAGCGCGATGCCGAGCCGGGTTACTGCAGATGGCGAGGGGCCGTGTGCCGGAAGATCATCCACCGTTACCGCCAGCTCCGTCACCGTCGTGACGGCACCGAAAGCCTCGGGCTCGGTATGGAGCATTGCCGCGACCGTCAGCAGCGAAGCGATTCGACAGAGACGAGCCCGTTCCGTCACCGCGCGATGCCGAGATCGGCGACCAGTCGAGCGGCGATGATGCGGTTCGCCTTGGCGGAGTTGTGATAGTCGAGCTCTGAGAGTCGATACTGCGAATCGCGCGTGTCGAACAGGGCGGTATAGTCCAGGTAGAAGACCCCTTCGCGCGCCAGCGCGTCGCCGAGCGCCCGTATCACCCGAAGCTGAGCAGCATTGTATGTCTGCCCGAGCACGACGACGAACCGACGCACCTGGAGCTGTCGGGACAGCAGGTCGCCCGCCTCCTTGAAGATCTTCGCGATCAGCCGGTAGTCGCCGGCCGTGTACCACAGTGGCAAGTCGACTCCGAAGTACGCCGCCAGGTGAGATCTGGTCCAGAAGAAATAGCCGAGTGTGGTGAACGGCCGTCGGTTGAGAAAGTCGCCGCGGGTCACCAGCTCCCCGTGATCGCCCTCTTCGTAGTAGGGAAAATGACGGCCCCAGCCCGTGCTGACTTTGGTCGATCCGATCACGCGTTCGACGTGAGCCGGGATGAGGAAGAAGACGGCGTCGCCGTCTCGCTCGACCACTTCCCGCCGGATGTGGCCGGAGCGCGCGAGCGCCAGGACCTGGGCTGGGCCGTACCCCGGGACTCCGTAGTTGTAGGGGCGGTGGCCGCGCGCATGCGAGCCGGCGTGATAGGGAATCGTTTCAGTCTGCGGTAACCCCTCGCCGAAGAGGTTCGAATCGCCGAAGAAGAGGAGGAACGACGTGCGTTCCTCGTGCGCGCCGGTGGGTGTCTCGCGCCGGCCTCGGTCGTCCGTGCGATAGAGGACATCGTAGATGGGCACATCGTCGACTGTTCGGCGGTGCCGGGCGACCGTGGCGGGAGCAAGAGCATATCCGAGGGAGGCATCGGGGATGAAAAACGTCGGCGCACCCATCGCGACGGGACCGCCGGCAATCGTCGGGCGCGACGGAGCGAAGATCCATGAGGCCCCCTCCCCGAGGACGAGCAACCCGACGAACACTGCGATGTTGATCCTCACGACGCGAGGCAGGGTCGCGGCCACGATGGACGCCATCGCCAACAAGGCCGGTACTGCGACGAGCGCGTTGAGTTGGACGGGGTTCTGAAGCAGGCTGTCGAGATCGACACGGACGGGGCCCCAGACGAGGGTTGCTGTCACCAGGCTGGCCGACGTGGCGGCTAGCGCCAGAAGGATGGCGCGCCCGACGCGCGAGCAGGCTGTGGCCAGAAGCCTCAAGCCGCCGCCGGTCTTGGGCCGCGACCCGTCCACGGGTTTCCGTTTCGGGGCGCCAGCGTCCCGCGACCCGTGATCCGATCTCGGGATCCTCGAGACCGCATCGGCGTGGGACCCACGAAGGCCAGAATGCCGTACAGCAGGAAGGCGATGTTCGTCATGGTGAGAAGCGCATGCACTGGACGGCCCTCGACGAAATCCCGCAGCAGCCCGACTCCCCACTGCGCCAGGATCCCGTACTGGGTGAGGAGGTAGATGCCGGGGACAGCCGTGCGGCCCTGCACCTTCGGGGTGCGTCCGAACGCTGCCTTCTTGCCGGTGACGAGCTGTTGCACCGAGCTGAGGACGCCGACGAGGTTCACCGGAATCAGAACAAGATTGAGCGCATACACCCTCAGGATATCGATGGCGCGGTAGCCGATGCGCCAGAGATCTCGGGCATAGAGGGCGTAGTATGGTAACGCCGTGAACGGTAGCCAGATGGTTCGCACGCCGTCCTCAAACGAGAATGCGAGGATGACCAGGAGACCCACGTTCACCGCCGACAGGGAGACGAGGTAGTGAGCCATCATTAAAAGCTGGAGCAGACGGCCTCCACCGGCCCCCTCGCGGACGAAATGGCCCACGAGTTTGGGGAAAATGATGAGGCCGCCGTTGGCCCAGCGGCGCCGCTGGATGAGCAGCGAGCCGAAGTCGGGGGGCGTGGCGCTGTAGGCCAGCCGCTCCGGGTGGTTGTGCAGCCGCCAGCCGCGCGCCACCAGGTCCACCGTGGACTCGGTGTCCTCGATGACGGTGCGGTCCTGGATGTAGCGCGTCACCGGGAAGCCGCGCTCGCGGTCCTGCTCGGC
>DASTFB010000042.1 GCA_035709005.1 Candidatus Methylomirabilota bacterium
CCGCGATCCTGTGGGGCGACGCGGGGAAGGCGCCGGAGGCCGCCGAGATCATGAAGATCACCGCCAGAGACCTGCTGCGCCTGGGGGTCATCGACGCGGTGGTGCCGGAGGCGCCGGGGGGCGCCCACCGCGACTGGGAGATCACGGCGGCAAACTTGAAGGCCGCGCTGGCCGAGCACCTCGGAGCGCTGCGCGCCAAGAGCCCGGACAGCCTGGTCCGGGAGCGCTACGAGAAGTTCCGGCGCATCGGCGTCTTCGAAGAGGAATCGTTGCCGCGGTAGCCGCCCGGGGCCCGCTAGGGCTTGAGGACGGCCTGGGCGACGTCCTCGTCGGTCACCAGGACGTTCATGAAACGGCCGCGCAGCGCCCCCCGGACGGCGTCGATCTTGCCCAGGCCCCCGGCGACCGCGATGACCGAGCGGTCGTTCCGCCGCGAAAGCTCCTGCAGCCGGTCCCCCGTCACCGACAGGACCCGTCGCATCAAGGCGCGTAGCTCGGCCTGATCGACGATCCGACCCTGGACGTCGAAAGGCTGATAGTTGATCTCGCCGACCACGCCCAGCTCCCGCAGCCGACGGACGCTCACCCCGTACGATTCCGCCAGCGAGCAGAAGCCCGGAGTCTGCTCGCCGATCTGGCCGATGCCGACCAGGGCGATGTCCACGTTCTGCACGGCGTCGTAGATGCTGCGCACCTCGGGGTCCCGGAGCAGCCGCCGCCGCTCCCGCTCGAACTGGCGCAGGGACACCAGGTGCTGGACGGGCAGGGCATACGCCGTGACGTGGGGTCGGTATTTCGCCGCCATCATGCCCACCAGCGTGTTGGGGGAGATGTCGACCAGCTTGAGCGTGCTCTCGCCGGAGAGGGGATAGAGGGCCAGATCCCGGAAGCGCCGCTCGCGCAGGCTGCGCACGGTCTGGTAGAGCGTAAAGCCGCACGACAGTCCCACCCGCAGGCCATTGGCGGCGACCTTCTCGAAGGCGGCGGCGGCGGCGACCCCCAGCGCCTCGCGGACGTCGGCCCGGCCGCCGGCGGCGATCACCACGGCGTCGTGCAGATCGAAGCGCTCCACGAGGGCGGCCTCGAGCTCTTGGGTGCGGGGCAGGTCCAGCTCCACCCGCACCAGGCCTTCGTCGAACGCCCGCTTGAGCAGCCGCGACACGGTGGCCGCGGACACGCCCAGCGTGCTGGCGATGTCCTTCTGGCTCCGCGCCTGGCGATAGTAGAGCTCCAGGCACTGCACCATCTGCCTGAGCTCGCCGGGCCGGTGAGAAATTAATTTCATGGGTTTCAAGTTCTTGCTTGACGGCGGTCAGTGTACGCCGTTATCCTGCTCCCGTCAGCCCTTTCTCCAACCCAACGACTCGGTCGAGGAGGCTCTCATGGCAGGCAAGCGGTATGGTGCCGCCGACGACACCCGCAAGCCCGCGTCCACCGATTACCACCAATCCCGGGACAACCTGGCCGATCTGCCCCAGACCCTGGCCGAGAAGATCCCGGTCACCAACACCCCGAACATCTTCTCGTACAAGGCCTACGTGTTCGCCAAGAGCCCCGCGCTGGTGCAGCGCTACGTGAAGGCGACCAAGGCCGACGTGGGCGGGGTGGGGGGGCACGTCGTGGCGGCCGAGGAGGTCAAGTCGGCCGTCGCCAAGTTCGTGCTCGACAACAACCTGTTGCGCGGCCAGCCCATGTTCAGCTCGTTGATCGTCACCCACACCGGGGACGACGTCGGGGTCACCGGCATCGTCGACGAGAACGTCGACATGAGCGTGGTGGACGAGCTGATGTGGGACGCGCTGCAGGAGGGCGCGGCGAAAGCCGCCGAGCTGGGCCTCTATGGGCCCGGGCAGGACCTGGTGGCCGATGCCTTCACGGGCAACCTGCGCGGGGCCGGTCCGGCCACGGTGGTGCTGCCGATGCCCGTGCGCAAGGACAACGCCTCACAGACCGTCCTGGTGTCGTTCGCCGACAAGACCGAGCCGATGGCCTTCAACTACTTCGCCACCGGGGCGTACCTCTTGCCCCGCTTCAACACCGGTCTCGTCATCGCGGCCTCCAAGATGAAGCGCGGCTACATCATGGACATCGTCGACCTGGACACCAAAGCCCAGGCCATCGAGGCGGGGGCCCACCCCCGGGATCAGAAGGCGCTCGACGGCAAGATGGAAGAGCTGGCCAAGGGTCTTCAAGAAAAGGTGATCCGCCTCCGGGCGCCCGAAGATCTCTACGACATCGAGGGGCTCTGCCGCTCCTCCCGCTTCGTGGTGGCCCGGATCTGGAGCCGCACCGAGCGCGGAGAAGCCGACCAGCTCGGTTACGTCGTGTCCGCGGAGCGGCTGCACAACATCAAGACCAAGAAGGGCTTCACCTACGGGGGCAAAGACGATCCCGTGCTGCTCTCACTGGCCCAGGGCGATTGGCCGGCGCCCGGTGAGATCACCTCGCCGTGGGCGGCCTGCCCGATGGTCGCCGGCGACTGCCGGGGAAGTCACCACCTGCACATCCTGCCGGTGCCGATCAACTCGCAGACGTCGTACTGGTCCGGGCCGATCCTGTCCTGCATCACGCTGTCCTGCAACATCCACACGGGACGTATCGGCGCCATCTCCGATCAGTTCGCCCTGGGGACACCGTGGGACGAGGTACGGCGGCGGGCCAGCGAGCTGGCGATCCAGTTCCGCACGGCCCACGGCATCAAGCAGCCCGCGACCCTCCACGAGGACGAGCTGGAGTACCAGGAGGGCTGGAAGGAGCGGCGCGCACGGCTGGAGCACAAGTTCGAGTTCAAGCCGCCCCTGACTTTCAGCGGCAACGGCAACGGGCACGGCGCCAGCGGCAGGGTCGGCGAACGGACTGCGGCCGGGCGCAGCGCTCGGACAGAAGAGATCGATTGATCGACGGGGCACGGGCTGCCAGGCCCGGGCCGGGTGGCTTCCGCCTGCGCGCGCCCGGCGGCTCGTGCCCCGCCAGTGGCCTCTCGTGGTGTGAGATGTGAGTCCCATCACCGCGCGCCTGGTGCAAAGTATCGGCGTGCGCGGACGAGCCTCCGTTGACTTCCCCCAGGCCGGGTGCTACGGTCGACTCAACGTCGCGCAATGGCTAAAGTTCACCTCATCACGTACGGTTGTCAGATGAACGAGTACGACTCGGAGCGCGTCGCCGGTCTGCTCAAGGAGCGGTCCTGGGAGCTCACCGATCGAGAGAGCGAGGCCGATCTCATTCTCGTGAACACCTGCGCGATTCGCGAGAAGGCGGAGGAAAAGGTCTTCTCCAAGCTCGGCCAGCTTCGCGTGCTCAAGGCGCGCAAGCCGGGGCTGATCGTCGGCGTGATGGGCTGCATGGCCCAACTGCATCGGGAGGCCATCCTGGCCAAGGCGCCCGGGGTCGAGCTCGTCTTCGGCTCCCCGGCCATCGCTCGGGTGGGGGATCTCGTCGAGCAGGCGAGACGTCAGCGGCGTCCGGTGATCGAGACCGGGGAGGCCCCGCTCGTCAAGATCACGGCGAAACCCACCGACGCGTCCCGCCTGAAGTCCTACGTCACCGTGATGGAGGGCTGCGAGAAGCACTGCACCTTCTGCGTGGTCCCGGTCACCCGGGGCCGGCAGCGCAGTCATCCACCGCCGGCCGTGCTGGCCGAGATCCGGGAGCTGGCCGCCGAGGGCTGCCGCGAGGTCACGCTGCTGGGACAGACCGTGGAGATGTACGGGCGGGACCTCCAGCCCGCCACGGATCTGGCCGCCCTGCTGGAGCAGGTGAACGAGGTCGAGGGGATCACGCGCATTCGCTTCACCACGTCGAACCCGTTCAACTTCACCACGCGCCTGATCCGGGCCATCCGCGACCTGCCCAAGGTCTGCGAGTGGGTGCATCTGCCGCTGCAATCCGGCGCCAACCCGGTGCTGGCGCGCATGAACCGCGGCTACACGCGGGAGCGCTACCTGGATCTCGTCGCCGAGCTGCGGGCCACCGTCCCCGACGTGGCCATCTCCACCGACCTCATCGTGGGCTTCCCCGGCGAGACCGAGGCGGATTTCGCGCAGACGGTGGACGTGGTGGAGCGTGTCGCCTACGACAACGTGTTCGTCTTCCGCTATTCGCCGCGGCCGGGCACGCCGGCGGCCACCATGGCCGAGCAGCTGCCGCTGGCCGTGAAGGCCGAGCGCAACAGTCGGCTCCTCGAGGTGGCCGGTCGCATGGCGGCCGCTCGGAGCCGCCGCCTGTGGGGACGCACGGTCGAGGTGCTCGTGGACGGGCAGGCGCGGAAGAACGCCGCCCAGCTCCAGGGGCGCACACGCTGCAACCGGGTCGTGAACTTCGACGCGCACGAGGCGGTGGCCGTCGGCGACGTGGTGCCGGTTCGGATCACCGAGGTGCTGCCGCACAGCCTGCGTGGGGCCGTGGCTTCGCTTCCGGAGGAGAGCGCATGTTTGTCGAAATGAAAGTGCGCGGGCTGGCCCTGGACCCGCTCTCGAACATGCCGATCATCATCTTGAAGGACGAGGAGGACAAACGCTCCTTGCCCATCTGGGTGGGCATCTTCGAAGCCAATGCCATCGCCCTGGAGCTGGAGAAGATCTCGACGCCGCGGCCCATGACCCACGATCTCATCAAGAACATCCTGGAATCGATCGATGCCCGGGTGCTCAAGGTCGTGGTCACCGACCTCAAGGAGAACACCTTCTACGCCGTGCTCCACGTGCAGCTCGGGGACGTCGAGTACACCGTCGACTCGCGTCCGTCCGATGCCATCGCCCTGGCCCTGCGAGTGGCGGCGCCGATCTACGTGGACGAGGACGTCGTGCGCAAGGCCAAGACCCTGGATGTCCCGGCCAAGGAGCCCGAGGCCGTGAAGGCCGACGACCCCGAGCAGATCCGGGAATGGCTGGGAAGCATCAAGCCGGAGGACTTCGAGAAGTTCAACAAGGCGTAGCGGGCCGGCCGGTGCGCGTCGCCCTCTTCACGAACAACTACGTGCCGTTCTGCGGGGGCGTCACCATCTCGGTGGAGACCCTTCGCGGCGGGCTGGCCCGGCGTGGCCACGAGGTGTGGGTGTTCGCGCCGCGTTTCCCCGGGGCCACCGCCGATCCGCGCGTCATCCGCTACCGGTCCGTTCCCGCGGCCACCTACCCGGAGTTCGCCCTGGCCATTCCGTTCTCGCCGGCCATCGCCGCGCGGACGCGGGCGCTCGGTGTCGACGTGTTTCACGCGCAGCACCCGTTCCTGTTGGGACCGGCGGCGCGCCGCCTGGCCACCCGGCAGGCCCGCCCGCTGGTCTTCACCTACCACACGCGATACGAGAAGTACGCCCACTACGTCCCTCTGCGGCGCGCGCTGGTCGAGGCGGCGGCGGTGCATCTGAGCACGCGGTTCGCGGCCCGGGCCACGGCGGTCATCGCGCCGTCGGGCGTCATCCGGGACGAGCTGGTGCGTCGGGGGGTGCGGACACCGATCGCCGTGGTGCCGACCGGCGTCGATCTGACGCGCTTCGCTCCGGGTGATGGAGGCGCGACCCGCCGGGAGCTCGGGCTCACGGCGGAGGATCGGGTGCTGCTCTACGTCGGACGGCTGGATCCGGAGAAGAGCGTCGAGCGCGTCGTGCTGGCCTTCGAGCGGATCGCCAGCACGGTGCCGCGGACGCGGCTGCTCCTCGTCGGGCAGGGGACCCGGGCCGAGGCGCTGCGCTGCCTGGCCGGCTCGCTGTCCGTGGCCGAGCGAATCCACTTCCTCGGGCTGCGAGCCCACGCGGCGCTGCCCGTTTGCTATCGGGCCGCCGACGTCTTCATCTTCGCGTCCGAGACCGAGACGCAGGGGCTGGTGCTGGCGGAAGCCGCGGCCAGCGGGCTGCCGGCGGTCGCCGTCGCCGCCCCCGGCTGCGACGAGGTCGTGCGGGACGGAGCCAGCGGGCTGCTCACGAAGGCCGAGCCGGCGGCGCTGGCCGAGGCGGCCATCGGCCTGCTCGTGGACGACGAGCGTCGCCGGGCGATGGGCGCCCGCGCCCGCGAGGTGGCGGAGCGCCAGTTCGGGGTCGACCTTCAGATCGACCGGACACTCGCCGTCTACGAGGAGGCCCGGGCCCGGGTCGCCCGGGAGCGGCGGTGAGCGGCACGCGCGGCGAGGCGGCGGCTCGTGTCGAGCAGGAGATCCTCGCCGAGAAGGCCGCGGCGCTGGGACGGGCCGGGGAACGCCTCGAGCAGGCGCTGGCCGAGGTCGCCGAGCTGGCCGCCGCGCTGGCGGCGACCCGGGCGCCGGCCGAGCGCGCGCGCCTGTCGCAGGCCTATGACGAGGCGTGGAAGCGCGCGGCCGGCGCGCGGCTGGCCCTGCTGATCCAGCGGGAGGCCGTCGGGCTGCGCCATCACCGTCTCGTCGATCAGCAGTTCCCCGAGCCGCCCCGCCGGCCGCCGGCATGATCTGGAACCCCGCCGCCGAGTGTCAGCCGCCGGATCAGCGGACGGCCCTGCAGCTCGAGCGCCTGCAGCTGACGCTGCAGTGGGCGTCCGCGCGCGTGCCCTTCTACGCCGAGCGGTTGAAGGGGCACGCGGTTCGCTCGCTGGACGAGCTGGCCGGGCTGCCGTTCACGCGCAAGAGCGACCTTCGCGAGCACTACCCGCTGGGCCTGTTCGCCGTGCCCCCGGGCGAGCTGGCGCGCATCCATGCCTCGTCGGGGACCAGGGGCAAGCCTACGGTCGTGGGCTACACCCAGGACGACCTCGAGATGTGGCGCGAGGTCATGGCGCGTGTGATGGTGGCGGCCGGGGCGCGGCCCCGGGACCTCCTGCACATCGCGTTCGGCTACGGGCT
>DASTFB010000043.1 GCA_035709005.1 Candidatus Methylomirabilota bacterium
TGTTGACGGGAAGCACCGCCTGGGCCTGCTCCACGAGCGTGCCGTTCATCCAGATCTTGAAGTCCGCCATCGTCGCTCCTCGTCGAGTCGAAGGGTGAGGTGCGGATGCTACCATAGCGGCGCATGACCCGCACCCGTGCCGCCCTCACCGCGGTTGGCCTGATCCTTGTCCTCGGTCTGCTGGGGCTCTGGCTCCTCGCCGGCCCGGGGTCCGCGCCGGCCCCGCCCACGCAGGCGCTGGATCCGCTCCTGGAGCAGTTTCAGCTCGTCGCCCTGGCGGGTCGGCCGGCGCCGGCCTTCACGCTGGAGACGCTCGACGGGGGACACTTCGCGTTGGCCGATCTCGGCGGACGCCCGGCATTGCTCTACTTCTGGGCGTCCTGGTGACCCTACTGCACGAGGGAGTTACCCTCGGAGATCGAGCAGGTCCACCGGGAGTTCTCCCCGCTCGGACTCGTGGTCGTCGCCGTCAACATCCGGGAGCCTCGGCCCCGGGTGGCCGAATGGGTGCAGGCCAACCGCGTCAGCGTCCGGGTCGCGCTCGACGCTGACGCCCGGGTGGCCCGCCAGTACGAGGTCACGGTGACGCCGACGGTCTTCCTGGTCGGCCGTGACGGCGCGCTGGTCGGCAAGGCGCTGGGCACCAGGGCCTGGACCTCGCCGCCGGGCCGGGCCCTGCTGCGGGCGCTCACCGCGTCGTGAGCGCGAGTGCCGCCCTCGACATCCTCGAGGTCGACGTCCTCGTTCTGGGCGCCGGCGGCGCCGGCCTCTGCGCGGCCCTGCACGCCGCCGACGCCTCGGCGGCCCTCCGCGTCGGCGTCGTGGTCAAGGGCCTGCTCGGCCGCGCCGGCTGCACGCGGATGGTCCAGGGTGGCTACAACGCCGTTCTCACGCCGCCCGACTCGCTGGAGGCCCATCTGCTCGACACGCTGAAGGGGGGTGGGTGGATCAACGACCAGGAGCTGGCCTGGACGCTGGTGAACGAGGCGCCGGCGCGGGTGCTCGAGCTCGAGTCGCGCTACGGCTGCCTGTTCGATCGCACCAGCGAGGGCCGCATTCATCAGAAGCCGTTCGCCGGGCAGAGCCACGATCGCACCATCCACAAAGGCGACCTCACCGGGATCGAGATCATGAACCGCCTGTCCGAGCAGGCGCTGGCCCGGTCCAACATCACGGCGTTCGAGGAGTGCCGGGCCCTCGAGCTGGCCCGCGACGACGAGGGCCGCTGCGCGGGCGCGCTCGTCCTGGACCTCCGCAGCGGCGGCTTCCTGGTCATCCGGGCGCGGGCCACGCTGCTGGCGATGGGGGGCGGGCCCACCATGTACCGGGTCATCGCGTGCTCGGCCGACAAGGCCGCCGACGGCGTCGCGCTGGGCTACGCCGCTGGTCTGGCCCTGCGCGACATGGAGATGATCCAGTTCCACCCGAC
Source organism: Candidatus Methylomirabilota bacterium (assembly GCA_035709005.1). Lineage (NCBI taxonomy): Bacteria > Methylomirabilota (SeqCode) > Candidatus Methylomirabilota bacterium. The sequence continues at coordinate 1,430 of DASTFB010000043.1, forward strand.
CGGCCTGGTCGTGCCGGGATCCCTGATGACCGGCGCGCTGCTCGAAGAGGGCCTGCGCGGCGCCGGAGGGCACTTGCGCAACGGCCTCGGCGAGCGGTTCATGAGCCGTTACGACGCGGCGCGGATGGAGCGGTCGACCCGTGACCTCGTCTCGCGGGCCTCGTTCCTCGAGATCGAGGCCGGCCGGGGAACCCCGAACGGCGGCGTATGGATCGACGTCTCGCACCTGGGGGCGGCCGTCGTCGAGCGAAACTTCCGCGGCATGGTGCGCCGGTGCCGGGACTTCGGACGCGATCTCGCCTGCGAGCCGGTGGAGGTGGCGCCGACGGCGCACTTCATGATGGGCGGCGTGGTCATCGATCCCGCGTGCCGCACGACGATCGAGGGCCTCTACGCGGCGGGCGAGGACACCGGCGGCGTGCACGGCGCCAACCGCCTGGGCGGCAACGGCGTGGCCGACTCCACCGTGTTCGGTGGCATCGCGGGCGACACCATGGCCGCGGCGCTCGACGGCCGCCCGGTGCCGGCCATCTCGCCGGCGCGCCTGCAGGAGGCGGTCCGGGCTGCGGTCGCTCCGCTCGGCCGCTCGGGCCGGGCGGATCTCTACAGGCTGCTCGGCGATCTGCGCTCGGTCATGTGGGACAAGGCCGGTCTCGTACGCGACGCCGCCGGGTTGACCGCAGCCCTGGGCGAGATCGACCGGATCGACGCTGCGCTCGACGAGGTCGGCGTGCCGGGGCGTCCGGCGTTGAACCTGGCCTGGCAGGACTGGCTGAACCTGAGATCGCAGACGGTGACGGCGCGCCTCATCGTCTTGAGCGCGCTGGCGCGGCGGGAGAGCCGGGGCGCGCACTTCCGGTCGGATTTTCCGGAGCCGGCCCGGGAGCCGCTCTATCTCGTCCGGGCCGAGCGCGGGGCCGGCGGGCCTCGGCTCAGCCGTGAGCCGGTCGCCCTGACCCGTGCCCGTCCCGTCGAGGGGTCGCGGACGCCGGCAGCGGTGGAGATCGGCGACTGACGATCGAGCTGCAGTTCCTCGGCTCGGGCGACGCTTTTGGCAGCGGAGGCCGCCTGCAGGCCTGTCTGCTGCTGCGGGGGGCGGCGGCGGGCAGCGTGCTCGTCGACTGCGGGGCCTCGGCCCTCATCGCCATGCGTCGAGCCGGGGTGGACCCCGCGTCGGTCGAATGGGTGGTGGTCAGTCACCTCCACGGTGATCACTTCGCTGGCCTGCCGTTCATGATCCTGGACGGGCAGTTTCGCCGCCGGACCCGACCCCTCCGCATCGCCGGTCCGCCCGGCCTGACCGAGCGGCTCCGGTCGGCGATGGAGGTGCTCTTCCCCGGCTCGTCCACTGCCAAGCGCCGCTTCGGCGTCGAGGTGGTCGAGCTGGCGGCTCGTACGCCGACCTCGCTCGGGCCGGCGGTGGTCACCGCCGTCGAGGTCGTCCATCCGAGCGGCGCCCCCGCCTATGCCCTCCGCCTGCGGTACGGTGGCCGGATCGTGGCCTACTCCGGCGACACCGAGTGGACCGACGCGCTGGTGGAGGTAGCTACCGGCGCGGACCTGTTCGTCTGCGAGGCCTACTTCTTCGACAAGCCGGTGAAGTATCACATGAGCTTTGCGGCCCTGGCGACGAATCGGAGCCGTCTCGGCTGCCGCCGGCTCGTCCTCACGCACATGAGCGACGACATGCTGGGCCGCAGTCCGGCCCCCGATCTGGAGGTTGCCGACGACCTGAGGGTCATCGCTCTGGGCCCTGAGGTAGAGTAGGCGCGGTCATGAGGCCGCCGGGAGAGCCACGGATCCTCACCCGGGAGTGGATGTCCGCGGAGAGCTGGCGCGGCAGCAGCGCCGGCATGTGGGCCTGGCTGATCCAGCGCGTGGCCGCCGTGGCGCTGGTCGGGGCGATCGTGCTGCACGTCGTCAATCCGTTCCGGCGGGGGGTGCAGGCGGCGCTGCTGGCGCTGGTCCTCGTGCACGGCCTGCTCGGCGTGCGCTCGCTCCTGCTCGACGTCGGCTTGCCGGTGCGCTGGCACCGGACGCTGCTGGCGCTGGCGCTCGTCCTGGCCGTGGCGCTGTTCGCCGCCGCCTGGCAATGGCGCTGGTACTGACGTGAGCCCGATCGCGGCCCACGATCCGCACCCGCGCCGGCGCGTCGACGTGCTGGACAGCGCCATGGCCTACGTGGACGTCGGTCAGGGGCCCCCGGTAGTGTTCCTCCACGGCAATCCCACCTCCTCGTACCTGTGGCGCAACGTCATCCCTCACGTGACGTCCGTCGGGCGGTGCCTGGCGCCGGACCTGATCGGCATGGGGGAGTCGGGGCGGGCCGCCAACGGGTCGTACCGGTTCGGCGACCACGCGCGCTATCTGGACGCCTGGTTCGAGGTGCTGGGACTCCGCGACGTCACCCTCGTGCTGCACGACTGGGGCTCGGCGCTCGGCTTCTGGTGGGCGTTCCGCCACCCGGCGCGCGTGCGCGGGCTGGCCTACATGGAAGCGGTCGTCCGGCCGCTCGCCTGGACGGAGTGGCCGGACAGCGGCCGCAAGATCTTCCAGGTCATGCGGTCGCCGGCCGGCGAGGAGGCCGTGCTCGACAAGAACGTCTTTGTCGAGCGCATCCTGCCGGCCAGCATCGTGCGGCGGCTCGCCGAGGCCGAGATGGACGCCTATCGGCGTCCGTGGCGGGCGGCCGGCGAGCCGCGACGTCCCATGCTGCAGTGGCCGCGCGAGCTTCCCATCGAAGGCGAGCCGGCCGACGTCGTGAGCATCGTCGAGCAGTACGGCGCCTGGCTGGCCGCCAGCCCGCTGCCCAAGCTCTTCGTCAACGGCGAGCCGGGCAGCATCCTCGTCGGCGCGCCGCGCGAGTTCTGCCGAGCCTGGCCGAATCAACGCGAAGTGACGGTCAAGGGGCTGCACTTCGTGCAGGAGGACTCGCCCGACGACATCGGTCGGGCGGTGGCCGAGCTCGTGAGGTGTCCGTGGTGACGGAGACCAGCTCGCGCACCTTGCGGGTGTTTCGCTGGACGCCGGGTACGGACGCCCGCTGGCAGGAATACGCGGTGGCCGTCGGGCCGGACACCACCGTCCTCGACGCGCTGGTGGCCGTACAGCGAACGCAGGATCCCACGCTGGCCTTCCGCTACGCCTGCCGGGTGGGGATGTGCGGCTCCTGCGGCATGGTCGTCGATGGACGGGAACGCTGGGCGTGCCGGACCCGTCTGGCCGCGCTGGGCGCGGGGCCCGTGAGCGTGCGGCCGCTCTACCATCTCCCGCTGCTCGGCGACCTGGTGGTGGACATGGCGCCGTTCAACGCCCGTCTGCGCGCCGCCGGCGCCGTGTTCCAGGCCGCGGCGTCGGGGCCCACCTATGCCACCGTTCCTGGCGACTCCGACGAGCGGCAGGAGATCGACGCGGCCATCGAGTGCATCGGCTGCGGGCTCTGCCTGTCGGCCTGCACGATGGTGGCCCACGACCCACGGTTTCCCGGCCCGGCCGGGCTCAATCGGGCCTTCACGCTGCAGCGTGACTCGCGCGACGACGGCGCGGCCGCGCGCTGGGCGACGCTTCTCTCGGACGACGGGCTGGCCCGTTGCCATGGGCAGGGCGGTTGCACGGAGGTCTGCCCCATGAAGCTCTCGCCGATGCGCTCGATCATCCGCCTGCGCCAGATGGGCGCTCGTTACCTGCTGCGTCGTCTGCGCCTCGATTGAGGCGACGCGTCCTTGACGATGTCAAGCGCGCGGCGGTAGAGTTGTTCCGTCATTTCGCGCCTCCCACCTTCCGGGGCGGGAGGCGAACGTTCGTCTGAGGTACGGCGGGAGACAGCGCGCGTTGTCGCATTGCGCGTGAGTGGGGAGGTTTGGCGGGGGGCGACCGTGGTCGCACCTCGCGCGAACGGGGAGGTCTGGAGGGGGCGCGTCTCGTGCCCCCTCCGGTTAGGAGGAGGCCCTGATGTCCGCTGAGCAGGTCCGGTCCCTCTACAGCGCGATGCCCGATCGTCTCGCCCGCGCGCGGCAGGCCTTCAAGCGACCCCTGACGCTGACCGAGAAGATCCTGGTCACGCACTGCTGGGATTGGACCACGCAGGTGTGGGACCGCGGCCGCGCGATGCTGCAGCTGCGGGTCGATCGCGTGTCGCTGCAGGACGTCACCGGCCAGATGGCCCTGCTGCAGTACATGATGTCGGGCCGCAAGCGCGTCGCCGTGCCCACGACCCTGCACTGCGACCATCTCATCCGGGCCCAGACCGGCGCCGCCGACGACTTCGCCCGCGCCATCACCGAGAACGCCGAGGTCTACGAGTTCCTGCGCTCCTCGGCGCGCAAGTTCGGCATCGGCTTCTGGCGCCCGGGCTCGGGCATCATCCACCAGGTCGTCCTCGAGAACTACGCGTTTCCCGGCGGCCTGATGATCGGGGCCGACTCCCACACGCCCAACGGCGGGGGCGTGGGGATGCTGGCCATCGGCGTGGGGGGCGCCGATTGCGCCGAGGCGATGGCGGGACTGCCCTGGGAGGTGCTCCATCCCCGGCTCGTCGGCGTGCATCTGACCGGCAAGCTGTCCGGGTGGACGGCGCCCAAGGACGTCATCACCTACCTCTGCACGCTTCTGACCGTGAAGGGTGGGACCAACAAGATCATCGAGTACTTCGGCCCCGGCGCCGAGTCGATCAGCGCCACCGGCAAGGGCACGATCTGCAACATGGGCGCCGAGCTGGGCGCGACCACGTCGGTGTTCCCGTTCGACTCGCGCATCGCCGCGTATCTGAGGGCCACCGAGCGCGAGGAGATCGCCGCGCTGGCCGAGCGCGCCCGCGAGCACCTGGTGGCCGACCCCGAGGTGCTGGCTAACCCCAAGGCCTTCTACGACGAGATCGTGGAGCTCGACCTGGACGCGCTGGAGCCCCAGGTGGTGGGTCCGCACTCGCCCGACAGAGGCCGGCCGATCAGCCGGCTGGGCGCCGAGGCCCGCGCCAACAACTGGCCGGTCACGATCACCAACGCCCTGATCGGCTCCTGCACCAACTCGTCGTACGAGGACATGCGGCGGGCCGCCCACGTGGCCATGCAGGCCACCAAGGCCGGCCTGCGCGCCAAATCGACGTTCTACATCACGCCCGGCTCGGAGCGGATCTTCCAGACCATCAAGCGCGATGGGATCCTAGAGACCTTCCAGAGGATCGGGGGCACCGTGCTGGCCAACGCCTGCGGCCCCTGCATCGGCCAGTGGAAGCGCTCGGACGCGGCCGCTTCCGGCACCAACACGATCGTGTCGTCGTTCAACCGCAATTTCCCCGGCCGCAACGACGGCAGCGCCTCGACGCTGTCGTTCCTGACCAGCCCCGAGCTGGTCACCGCCCTGGCCTTCGCCGGCACGCTCGACTTCGACCCCGTGCACGACACGATTCCCGGAGCCGACGGCCGCGCCTTCCGCTTCACGCCGCCCGAGGCCGAGGAGCTCCCGCGCGACGGCTTCGCCCGCGTGGGAGAGAGCGGGTACGAGGCGCCCGCCGACGACCCGGACAGCGTGCAGATCGCCATCCGGCCCGACAGCCAGCGCCTGCAGCTGCTGTCGCCGTTTCCCCGGTGGGACGGGCGGGACTTCGTCGACCTCCCGATCCTGGTCAAGACCAAAGGCAAGACGACCACGGACCACATCTCGCCGGCCGGGCCCTGGCTGCGCTTCCGGGGGCACCTCGACAAGCTCAGCGACAACATGTTCCTGGGGGCGGTGAACGCCTTCACCGGCGAGGCCGGCAAGGGGATTCATCCCCTGACCGGCGGCGCCCCGCAGACCTTCTCGGCGATCGCCCGCGACCTCAAGGCCCGGAACGCGCGCTGGGCGGTGGTGGGCGACGAGAACTACGGCGAAGGCTCCAGCCGCGAGCACGCCGCCATGTCGCCCCGGTACCTCGGCTGCGCCGTGGTGCTGGTGCGCTCCTTCGCCCGGATCCACGAGACCAATCTGAAGAAGCAGGGGATCCTGCCGCTGACCTTCGCCAACCCGGCCGACTACGACCGGGTGGAGGCCGGCGACCGGCTGAGCGTCACCGGGCTGGCCGCGCTGACCCCGGGCCGCCCGGTCACGGTGACCCTGAAGAAGCAGGACGGGCGGACGGTGCAGATCCAGGCCAATCACACGCTCACCGACGAGCACATCGAGTGGTTCAAAGCGGGGTCGGCGCTCAACGCGGCCCAGGGGGCAGGCAAGTAATGCCCGGCAAGGTCAAGATTCCGGCTGGCGAGAAAGTGATCATCGAGCACGGCAAGCTTCGGGTCCCCGACAACCCGATCATCGCCTTCATCGAGGGCGACGGGATCGGCCCCGACATCTGGAAGGCCTCCGTGCGCGTGATCGACGCCGCGGTGGCCCAGGCCTACCGCGGCAGGCGGAAGATCGCCTGGGCCGAGGTGTATGCCGGCGAGAAGGCGCAGGCCGTCTACGGCGCCGAGTGCCCGCCCAACCTGCTGCCCGCCGAGACGCTGGACGTCATCCGCGAGTACCTGGTCGCCATCAAAGGGCCCCTGACCACCCCGGTGGGCGAGGGTTTCCGGTCGCTCAACGTCACCCTGCGCCAGGAGCTCGACCTCTACGTCTGCCTGCGGCCCGTCCGCTACTTCAAGGGCGTGCCCTCGCCGGTCAAGCATCCCGAGAAGGTCGACATGGTCATCTTCCGGGAGAACACCGAGGACATCTACGCCGGCATCGAATGGGAGCAGGGGACGCCGGAGGCCCGCAAGGTCATCGACTTCCTGCAGCGGGAGATGGGGGTCAAGAAGATCCGGTTTCCCAACACCTCGTCCATCGGCATCAAGCCGGTGTCGAAGGAAGGCTCGGAGCGGCTCATCCGCGCGGCCATCCGTTACGCCATCGAGAACAACCGGCGCAACGTGACGTTCGTCCACAAGGGGAACATCCAGAAGTACACGGAAGGGATGTTCATGAAGTGGGGCTACGCGCTGGCCAAGCGCGAGTTCGGGGACCGTACCGTCTCCTGGGAGGAGTGCGGCGGCAAGCCGCCGGCCGGCAAGCTCCTCATCAAGGACGCCATCACCGACGCCTTCTTGCAGCAGATCCTCACCCGGCCGGACGAGTTCGACGTGATCCCGTGCCCCAATCTGACCGGCGACCTGATCTCCGACGGTCTGGCCGCCCAGGTGGGCGGCATCGGGATCGCCCCCGGCGCCAACATCAACTACGACACCGGCCATGCCCTGTTCGAGGCCACCCATGGCACCGCTCCCCGGTACGCCGGCCAGGACAAGGTCAACCCCGGCTCGGTGATCCTCTCGGCCGAGATGATGCTGCGTTACATGGGCTGGACGGAGGCGGCCGACCGCATCATCGCCGGGCTGGAGCGGACCATCCAGAGCAAGGTCGTCACCTACGACCTGGCCCGGCTCATGGAGGGCGCCCGCGAGGTGAAGTGCTCGGAGTTCGGCACGGCCATCGTCGACGCCATGGCGAAGCTCTAGCATGACCACCGCGCCGGGCCGCCCCAAGATCACGGTCGTCGGCGCCGGCAATGTCGGCGCCACGGTCGCGCAGTACATCGTGGAGCAGGAGCTGGCGGACGTGGTGCTGGTCGACGTGATCGAGGGCGTGCCCCAGGGCAAGGCCCTCGATCTGCTGCAGGCCGGACCTGTCCACGGTTACGACTCGCGGCTCACCGGCAGCAACAGCTACGAGGACACCGGCGACTCCGACATCGTGGTCATCACGGCCGGCCTGGCCCGCAAGCCCGGCATGACCCGGGACGATCTGCTCTTCAAGAACGCCGAGATCGTGGGCGGCGTGGTGGCCCAGGTGGTGGCCCGCTCGCCCGAGGCCATCCTGATCCTGGTCACGAACCCGCTCGACGCGATGGTGCAGCTCGCCTGGAAGAAATCGGGCTTCCCGTCCCAGCGCGTGATCGGCATGGCCGGGGTGCTGGACTCGGCGCGCTTTTGCACGTTCATCGCCCAGGAGCTCTCCGTCTCCGTCGAGAACGTCACCGCCTTCGTGCTGGGCGGCCACGGCGACAGCATGGTGCCGCTGCCCCGCTACTCCACGGTGGCCGGGATTCCCATCACCGAGCTGCTGCCCCCGGACCGGGTGGCCGCCCTGGTCACCCGCACCGCGAACGGCGGAGCCGAGATCGTGAACTATCTCAAGACCGGCAGCGCCTACTACGCGCCGGCCGCCTCGGTCGTGGAGATGGTCGAGGCGATCCTCAAGGACAAGCACAAGATCCTGCCCTGCGCGGCCTGCCTGGATGGCCAGTACGGCGTCCGCGGGCTCTACGTGGGCGTGCCGGCGAAGCTGGGGCGCCGCGGCGTGGAGCAGGTGATCGAGATCAAGCTCACCCCGCAGGAACAGGCCGCCTTCGACCGGTCGGCGGCCGCCGTGCGGGAACTGGTCGACAAGCTCAAGCTCTAAGCCAGCGAGGAGTTGCTTCATGGCCAAGCCGATGCCAGACGGATATCGGACGATCACGCCGATGCTCTCGATTCGCGACGCCGCCCGGGCCATCGACTTCTACAAGCGGGCCTTGGACGCCCAGGAGCGGTTCCGCATGCCGGGCCCCGACGGCAAGGTGGCTCACGCCGAGCTGCAAATCGGGGACTCGGTGATCATGCTGGGCGAGGAGGACCCGTCCCGCGGCTGCACCTCGCCGGCGAGCCTGAAGGGCACGCCGGTCACCTTCTACCTCTACCTGCCCGACGTCGACGCCGCCTTCAAGCGCGCCACCGGGGCCGGCGCCACGGTGCGCATGCCCGTGTCCAACATGTTCTGGGGCGACCGCTATGGCGAGGTCGAGGATCCCTTCGGCTTCCGATGGGGGTTGGCCACCCACGTGGAGGACCTCACGCCGGAGGAGATCGCCAGGCGGGGTCAAGCTGCCATGGCCGAGATGGCCAGGGGCAAGAAGTAGGCCGTGCGCGACATCCACGTCAGCGCCATCACCGATGCGGTGAAGAAGCTCTGCATGGAGGCCAACTGGGACCTCGAGCCGGACGTCCTGCGGGCCTTCGACCGCGCGCTCAGTACCGAGCGCTCCCCGGCCGGCCGCCAGGTGCTGCAGATCCTCAAGGACAACGCCACGATGGCGAAGACGCGGCGGATCCCCTATTGCCAGGATACGGGGTTCGTCGTGTGCTTCGTGGAGCTGGGGCAGGACGTCCACGTGACGGGCGGCGGCCTGATCGACGCCATCAACGAGGGCGTCCGCCGCGGCTACGGCGAGGGCTATCTCAGAGCCTCCATCGTGCGCTCGCCCTTCGACCGGGTGAACACCGGCGACAACACGCCGGCCGTCATCCACGTCGACGTGGTGCCCGGCGCCACCCTGAAGCTGATGGTGATGGCCAAGGGCGGGGGGTGCGAGAACCGCTCCAAGTATCGGATGCTGACGCCGGCCGAAGGCCTCGAGGGCGTCAAGGAGTGGGTCCTCGAGTGCGTGCGCACCGCAGGCCCCGATGCCTGTCCGCCGCTGATCCTGGGGGTGGGCGTCGGGGGCACCTTCGAGAAGGCGGCGTTGCTGTCCAAGCAGGCGCTGTTCCGGGAGCTGGGCTCGCCCAATCCCGACCCGTTCCTCGATGGGCTCGAAAGGGAGCTGCTCGACCGGGCGAACCGGCTGGGGATCGGGCCCCAGGGGTACGGTGGAGACACCACCGCGCTGGGGATCCACCTGCTGACCTATCCCTGCCACATCACCTCGCTCCCCGTCGCAGTGACCATCGAGTGCCACGCGCACCGGCACAAGGAAGCCACGCTGTGAGGGCGCAGCCCGGAGATCGGGACTCAGATCGGGTGAATGACGAGCCGCTCGGGTGGTTCCGGCGGGGCATGGGCGTGGCGAAGCCCGGGTGCCCATGCCCTGTCCAATGATCACGGCGGCCGGGGACGGGATCAAGGAGGTGGCGACGCCGCTGAGCGACGCCGACGTGGAGTCGCTGAAGGCGGGGGATCGAGTGCGGATCACCGGCGTGATCTACACCGCGCGCGACGCCGCCCACGGCCGGCTCTGGCCCCTCATGGAGAAGGGCGAGCGACTGCCCATCGACGTGAAGGGACAGATCATCTACTACACGGGGCCGTCGCCGGCCCGTCCGGGCGACGTGGTCGGCGCCATCGGGCCGACCACGGCCAGCCGGATGGACAAGTTCACACCCGGCCTGCTGCGCCTGGGCCTCAAGGGAACGATCGGCAAGGGCTACCGCTCGCCGGCCGTGAAGGAGGCCCTCAAGCAGTACAAGGCCGTGTACTTCGGAGCCATCGGCGGCGCCGGGGCCGTCCTGTCCCGTCACGTCAAGAAGCTCGAGATCGTGGCCTACGACGACCTCGGCACGGAAGCGCTCCGGCGTCTGGAGGTAGAAGGGTTCCCCGCCATCGTGGTCAACGACTGCCGGGGCGGGGACCTCTACGAGGACGGCCGGAAGGCCTACATCCGGGAGGGGGCATGAACGCTCGGGTCGTGAGCGCGGCGCGTCCGCCCATCGCGGCGCCGCATCTCAGAAAGGACGCCTGGTGGACGCTGCCCGCCACGGTGGTGGTCGTGCTGGGCGGGTTCATCGTCTACTCGACCTGGGCGGCGCTGCAGAACGCCCATTACTACGCGGCGCCGTACCTGTCGCCCTTCTACTCGCCGTGCCTGTACGCCTCCTGCCTGCACCCCACGTTCGGCGGGGGCCTCGGCGAGGTGGTCCTGCCCGTCATCGGCATCGTCTCCCCGGCGTTCCTGATCCTGTGGGGCCCCGGCCTGTTCCGGCTCACCTGTTACTACTACCGCAAGGCCTACTACCGCTCGTTCTGGCTGGCCCCCCCGGCCTGCGCGGTGCCCGACGTCAAGGGCTACACCGGCGAGACCCGCTTCCCGCTGTTCTTCCAGAATTTCCACCGCTACGCCTGGTACGTGGCCGTGCTCTTCGTCGTGGTGCTGACCTGGGACGCCCTGCTGGCCTTTCGCTTCCCCGCGCCGGGCGGCGGCCACCAGTTCGGGATCGGCGTGGGCACGCTGGTGATGTGGATCAACGTGATCCTGCTGGCCGGCTACACGTTCTCCTGCCACTCGTGCCGGCACGTGTGCGGGGGGGCCGTGAACGTCTTCTCGCAGGCCCCCGCGCGCTATCGCCTGTGGCGGTTCATCAGCCGGCTCAACGAGCGGCATCCCATGTACGCCTGGCTGTCCTTGTTCAGCGTGGCGCTGACCGACCTCTACATCCGGCTGGTCTCCATGGGGATCATCCGGGACCTGAGGCTCATCTGATGGCTGCCGACTACGAGACCTACGAGCACGACGTACTGGTGATCGGGGCCGGCGGCGCCGGGCTGCGCGCGGCCATCGAGGCCGCGGCCCAGGGCGTGTCGGTGGGGCTGGTCTGCAAGTCGCTGCTGGGCAAGGCCCACACGGTCATGGCCGAGGGGGGCATCGCGGCCGCGCTGGGCAACGTGTGGCCGGAGGACAACTGGCAGGTGCACTTCCGCGACACCATGCGCGGCGGCAAGATGCTCAACAACTGGCGCATGGCCCAGCTCCACGCCCAGGAAGCGCCGGAGCGGGTGCTGGAGCTCGAGCGCTGGGGCGCCCTGTTCGACCGCACCAAGGACGGCCTCATCCTGCAGCGCGACTTCGGCGGGCACCGCTACGCCCGGCTGGCCCACGTCGGCGACCGTACCGGCCTGGAGATGATCCGCACGCTGCAGTACCACGCCATCCACCAGGGCATCGATGTCTACATGGAGTGCAAGATCGAGCGGCTGCTGACCGACGGCGAGCGGGTGACGGGCGCCTTCGGCTACTGGCGGTCCTCGGGAAAGCTCGTGGCCTTCACGGCCAAGGCCATCGTGCTGGCCACCGGCGGCATCGGCAAAGCCTGGAAAATCACGTCCAACTCGTGGGAGTACACGGGCGACGGCCATTCGCTGGCCCTGTGGGCCGGGGCCGACCTGATCGACATGGAGTTCGTGCAGTTCCATCCCACGGGGATGGTGTGGCCGCCGTCGGTGCGAGGCATCCTGGTCACCGAGGGCGTGCGCGGCGACGGCGGGACGCTGCGCAACAAGTCCGGCGAGCGCTTCATGTTCCGCTACATCCCGGAGTTCTTCAAAGCGGAGACCGCGGACAACGAGGCCGAGGCCGACCGCTGGTACGCGGACAAGAAGAACAACCGCCGCACGCCGGACCTGCTGCCCCGCGACGAGGTGGCCCGGGCCATCAACAGCGAGGTGAAGGCGGGACGGGGCAGCCCGCACGGCGGCGTCTTGCTGGACATCCACAGCCGGCGGTCGGCCGACGACATCAAGAAGCGCCTGCCCAGCATGTATCACCAGTTCAAGGAGCTGGCCGGGGTCGACATCACCCGGGAGCCCATGGAGGTGGGACCCACCTGCCACTACATGATGGGCGGCGTGCGGGTGGACGCCGACACCACCCGGGCCACCGTGCCCGGCCTCTTCGCCGCCGGCGAGGCCGCGGGAGGCATGCACGGCTCCAACCGGCTGGGCGGCAACTCCCTGTCCGACCTCATCGTCTTCGGGCGGCGGGCCGGCCTGCACGCCGCGCTCTATGCCAAGAACCTGGGCGGACGGGTGACGGTGGAGGCCGGGCAGGTCGACGCGCTGGCCCGCGAGACCCTGGAGCCGTTCTCGCGCTCGGGCGACCAGAATCCCTACGCCATCCAGCACGAGCTGCAGGACACCATGCAGGACCTCGTCGGCATCATCCGCACCGAGAGCGAGCTGAAGGAGGCGCTCGAGCGGATCGAGGGCTTCAAGGCCCGGGCCGCCAAGGTGCGGGTGGACGGCGGCCGCACCTACAACCCGGCCTGGCACACCGCCCTCGACCTGCGCTCGCTGCTGACCGTCGCCGAGTGCGTGACGCTGGCCGCCCTGGAGCGCAAGGAAAGTCGGGGGGCCCACACCCGGGACGATCATCCCAAGACCGAGGCCCAGTGGGGCAAGGTCAACGTCGTCGTGCGGCAGAAGAACGGCACCATCCAGGTCACCCGCGAGCCGCTTCCCGAGATGCCGGCCGAGCTGGCGCGCCTGCTCCAGGAGACGAAGTGATGGCGACCTTCACGATGCGCGTGTTCCGCGGCGATGCCGGGGGCGGTGGTCTCAAGGATTATCGTGTCGAGGTCGACACGGGCATGGTCGTGCTCGACGTGATCCACCGCATCCAGGCCACCCAGGCTCCCGATCTGGCCTGCCGGTGGAACTGCAAGGCCGGCAAGTGCGGGTCGTGCAGCGCCGAGATCGATGGCCAGCCCCGCCTCATGTGCATGACCCGGATGGATGTATTCAGTCCCGAGCAGCCCGTCGCGGTCGTGCCCATCCGGACCTTTCCCCTGATCAAGGACCTCGTCTGCGACGTCTCGTACAACTACGAGAAGGCCCGGCAGGTCCCGCCGCTGCGGCTCCGGCCGCCCGACGCCGACGGCAAGTACCGGATGATGCAGGAGGACATCGATCGCATCCAGGAGTTCCACAAGTGCATCGAGTGCTTCCTGTGCCAGAACGTCTGTCACGTCATCCGGGACCACGAGGAGCTGAAGCGGCAGTTCGCCGGGCCCCGCTTCTTCATCAAAGTCGCCGGCCTGGACATGCATCCGCTCGACACGGTCGATCGCACGGAGTTCGTGCGGGCCAACGCCGGCATCGGGCTGTGCAACATCACCAAGTGCTGCACGGAAGTCTGCCCCGAGCACATCCACATCACCGACAACGGCATCATCCCGATGAAGGAGCGGATGGCCGACAACTTCGACCCCATCGTCTGGCTGCTGAGAAAGTTCCGGGGTCGGAAGAAACAGCCGGCGTGACGCGCGCCGCCTGGCGGGCGATGTCCACGAACCGGGACTCTTCGTTGCCGCTCCGGATTGCTACACTCCTTCCGACGTACCGGGGTACTCCTGGTCACGAGGAGGGGCGTGTGGGACTCACGATGCTGCAGCTGGAGGTCGGCAACCCGGCGAATCCGGATGTCACGATCGGAGTGGAGTTCCTGATCGACTCTGGGGCGACGTATTCAGTAGTGCCGACGCCGGTGCTCGAGCAGCTCGGCATACGCCCCTTGCAGGAGCAAGAGTTCCGTTTGGCCGACGGAACGGCCATCCGTCGCAACACCGGTGGGGCGCTCTTCAAATATGGTGACAGGATCGGACTCGCCAATGTCATCTTCGGCGAGCCCGGCGACAGCACCCTGCTCGGCGTCCTCACGCTCGAGGCGCTCGGTTACGCCCTCGACCCGCTGCGGCGGGAGCTCAGGCCATTGCCGATGCTCCTGGGGGTCGAGACGCTCGCTCGATGAAGGTCCACGAGTACCAGGCCAAGGCCCTCCTTCGCGAGTTCGGGGTGCCGGTGCCGAAGGGGGAGGTGGCCGACCGCCCCGCCGCCTGCCGGACGGCGGCCGAGCGCATCGGCGGGCGGGTCGTGATCAAGGCGCAGGTGCACGCCGGCGGCCGCGGCAAGGCCGGCGGCATCAAGCTGGCCGACACCCCGGCCCAGGCCGAGCAGGCCGGCAGCCAGATCCTCGGGATGCGCCTCCGGACCCCACAGACGCCGCTCGAGGGCATCCTGGTGCGCAAGGTCCTGGTCGAGGAGGCGTCCGCCGTCGAGCGCGAGCTCTACCTGTCGGTCACGCTGGACCGTGCCCGCTCCACTCACGTGGTCATGGCCTCCGAGGCGGGAGGGATGGAGATCGAGGAGGTGGCGGCCCGGAATCCCGAGAAGATCCTGCGCGAGTGGGCGCATCCGGCCCTGGGCCTGGCCGACTTCCAGGCCCGCCGCCTGGCCTTCGGGCTGGGGCTGGCCGGCGAGCGGTTCAAGCAGGCCACGGCCCTGATCAAGGCGCTCTTCGCCTTCTACCTGGCGAAGGACTGCTCGCTGGCCGAGATCAACCCGCTGGTGACGACCGGCGACGGCCGCGTGCTGGCCCTGGACGCCAAGCTCAACTTCGACGACAACGCGCTGTTCCGGCATCCCCAGATCGCCGCGCTGCGCGACACCGACGAGGAGGATCCGCTCGACGTCGAGGCCTCGAAGTTCGGTCTGAACTACATCAAGCTCGACGGCGACGTGGGCTGCATGGTGAACGGGGCCGGCCTGGCCATGGCCACCATGGACATCATCAAGCTGGCCGGGGGCGAGCCGGCCAACTTCCTGGACGTGGGCGGCGGCGCCTCCCCGGAGCAGATCGAGCATGCGTTCCGCATCCTGTCTTCGGACCGCCGGGTGAAGGCGGTGTTCATCAACGTCTTCGGCGGCATCCTGCGCTGCGACCGCCTGGCCGAAGGCGTCATCAACGCCGTCCGGAAGCTGGGCCTGCGCCTGCCCGTGGTGGTGCGCATGGAGGGCACGAACGTCGAACTGGGCAAGTGGATGCTCGCCGAGTCCGGCCTGAACTTCACCACCGCCGACGACATGGGCGACGGCGCGCGCAAGGTGGTCGCCCTGGCCCGGAGCGCCGCCGCGTGAGTATTCTCGTCGACAAGGACACGCGCGTCGTCGTCCAGGGAATCACCGGACGCGAGGGCGCCTTTCACGCCGCCCGCTGCCGCGAGTACGGCACGACAGTCGTGGGCGGCGTGACCCCCGGCAAGGGCGGCACCGTCCACGAGGGATTTCCGGTGTGGAACACGGTCGAGGAGGCCGTGCGCCAGGAGGGCGCGGACTGCGCCCTCATCTTCGTGCCGCCGGCGGCGGCGGCCGACGCGATCATGGAGGCCGCGGCGGCCGGCGTGCGCCTGGTCGTGTGCATCACCGAGGGCATCCCCATCGCGGACATGGTCAAGACCAAACACGCCATCGCCACCGGTGGCAGCCGGCTCATCGGGCCCAACTGCCCGGGGGTCATCACGCCGGGCCAGGCGAAGATCGGGATCATGCCGGGGCACATCCACCGGCCGGGCCCGGTGGGCGTCGTCTCGCGCAGCGGCACGCTGACCTACGAGGTGGTGGGCCAGCTCACCGCGCGGGGCATCGGCCAGTCGAGCTGTGTGGGGATCGGCGGCGATCCCGTGCAGGGGACGTCGTTCGTGGACGTGCTGCGGCTCTTCAACGAGGACGAGGACACGAAGGCCATCATGCTGATCGGCGAGATCGGGGGTACCGCGGAGGAGGAGGCCGCCGCCTTCATCAAGGACGCCGTGGCCAAGCCGGTGGTGGCCTTCATCTGCGGGCAGACGGCGCCGCCCGGACGCCGCATGGGCCACGCCGGGGCCATCGTCTCGGGCGGCAAGGGCACGGCGGCCGAGAAGATGCGGGCCCTGCAGGCGGCGGGCGCGACGCTGGTGCGGAGCCCGGCCGACATGGGCGACGCCGTGGCAAGAGTGCTGCGATCATGAGCGCCGAGCGGACGCTGGCCATCGTCAAGCCCGACGCCGTGGCCAAGGGCGCGATCGGGCAGATCATCGGACGCATCGAGCAGGCCGGCTTCAAGATCGTGGCCGCCAGGCTGGTCCACCTGAGCCGGGAGGACGCGGCGGGGTTCTACGCCGTCCACCGCGAGCGGGCGTTCTTCACGAGCCTGTGCGAGTTCATGACCCAGGGGCCCTGCCTGCCCATGGTGCTGGAGGGAGACGGCGTCATCCTGCGCTGGCGCGAGGTCATGGGCGCGACGGATCCGCGCAAAGCGGCGGCGGGCACGATCCGCGCCGAGCTCGCCAGCTCCATCGAGGCCAACGCCGTGCACGGCTCCGACTCGCCGGAGTCCGCCGCCTTCGAGATCCCGTACTTCTTCTCCGGCCTCGAGATCCACCCGCGCTGACCCCGGACCGGTTCGCCGCGACGCTGGGCCGTCGCGAGCGCTGGTCGACTCGCGGCGCCGCCTTGCTGGCGGTCGTCGTCCTGCCGCTGCTCGGCGTGATGCTGGCCGCCCGCACCGGCGAGCCTCTCTGGCTGGTGCTCGGCGCGCCGCTCGCGCTCGGCTACCTGGTGATGTCCCGCTTCGCCCCCGTGGGCTACAGTCTGGCGCCGGGCGGCGTGCACGTGGAGCGGCGGGCCGGGCCGGTGGTGATCCCGTACCGGGACATCCGGGCCGTGGACCGCGCGCCTCGCCCCATCACCGGCCTCAGCGTCATGGGCTCCAACGGCGTGTTCGGACGGTTCGGCCAGTTCTGGAACCTGCGCCTGGGCTTCTATCGGTTGTTCGTCACCGATGGCCGGAAGATCGTGTGGCTGCAGACCGCCGGGGGCTGGGTGGCGCTGTCGCCCGACCGGCCCGACGAGTTCGTCGAGCGGCTTTCCGGTAAGATTGCCGGGTGACCGTGAGGGGTCCTGCCGAGGGCTTCAACGCCGCGGCCCTCTTCGTCGATCGCCACCTTACAGCAAGTGGCCGGCGCACCGCCTTCCGCCACGCGGGCCGGGCGGTGACGTACGCCGCGCTGGCGGAGAGCGTCAATCGCGCCGGCAACGCGCTGGCCGGGCTGGGCGTGGAGATGGAGCACCGCGTCGTGCTGATCCTCGACGACACCCCGGCCTTCGCCGCCGCGTTCTGGGGCGCCGCCAAGCTGGGCGCCGTGGCCGTGCCCCTCAATCCCCTGATGACGATCGAGGAGTACGACTTCCTCCTGCGCGACAGCCGGGCCCGGGTGGTCGTGGCCGAGCCCGAGATCGCCGCACGCCTGGCCGACGCCCGCGGCCGCTGGCCGTCGCTCCGGGCCGTGGTCAGCGCGGGCGCCGGTGTGGCCGGCGCCCCCGCGCTGGCGGATCTCATGGCCAAGGCCTCGCCGGTGCTCGAGCCGGCGGCGCCCACGGTCGCCGACGACGCGATGTACTGGGGCTACACCTCGGGCTCCACCGGCGCGCCCAAGGCCGCCGTGCACGGGCACCGCGACTTCGTGGCCGCCGCCGATCTGGTCGGCGTCGGGGTGTTCGGGCTGGGCCCGGACGATCTCGTGTTCTCCGCTTCCAAGCTCTACTTCGCCTTCGGCCTGGGCAATAGCCTGTACTTTCCCCTGCGGGTCGGCGCCGCCTCGGTGCTCGTGCCCGGGCGGGTGAGCCCGGAGGCCGCGTTCGAGATCATCGCCGCCGAGCGGCCCAGCGTGTTCTTCGCGGTGGCGACGCTCTACGCCCGCATGCTGCGCGTGCCCGACGCCGAGCGCCGCTGGGATCTCTCCTCGCTGCGGCTCTGCGTGTCCTCCGGCGAGGCGCTGCCCCCGGCGGTGTTCGACGGCTGGAAGGCGCGGTTCGGCCACGAGTTGCTCGACGTCGTCGGCTCCACGGAGGCGCTGCACGACTTCATCGCCAACACGCCGGGAGCGGCCCGGCGGGGCTCGTCGGGCCGGGTGGTGCCGGGGTTCGAGGCGCGTCTGATCGACGACGCCGGCCGCCCGGTGTTCACCGGTCACGTCGGCCACCTCCTGATCAAGGGGCCGACGACGGCGCTCGCTTACTGGAACCGGCACGACCGCACCCGGCAGACGATGCAGGGCGAATGGCTGCGCACCGGCGACATGTTCTGGCAGGACGCCGACGGCTACTTCTACTTCGCGGGACGCGCGGACGACATGCTGAAGGTCGGCGGCCAGTGGGTCTCGCCGGCCGAGGTGGAGGCCGCGCTGGTCGCCCATCCGGCGGTGGTGGAGGCCGGCGTGGTCGGGCGACAGGACGAGGACGGCCTCACCAGGGCGCACGCCTTCGTCGTCCTGACGGACTCCCGGGCGGCGTCGGCGGAGCTGGCCGCCGAGCTGACGACGTTCGTGCGCGAGCGCCTGGCCGGCTACAAGAGCCCGCGCTGGGTCGAGTTCGTCCCCGAGCTGCCCAAGACGGCGACCGGCAAGATCCAGCGCTTCCGCCTGAGGGGGTCGTGAACGTCATCGTCGACCGGCTGTCCAGGACGTACCGCGACGGCCAGGGCCAGGAGATCGAGGCCCTGCAGGCGGTGAGCCTGAGGGTCGCGTCCCGGGAGTTCGTGGCCGTGCTCGGCCCGTCGGGATGCGGCAAGTCGACCCTGCTGCAGGTGCTGGCCGGCTTGCTGGCCCCGAGCTCGGGGCAGGTGTACTTCGAGGGCGCCCCGGAGGGCCGCCCGCTCACCGCGACGGTCTTCCAGGAGTTCGCGCTGTTCCCCTGGCGCACGGCCCAGGGCAACGTGGAGTTCGGGCTCGAGGAGCTCGCGCTGCCGGCGGCCGAGCGCGCCCGCCGTGCCCGCCACTACATCGGGCTCACGGGCCTGGCCGGCTTCGAGAGCCGATACCCGCACCAGCTCTCGGGCGGCATGCGACAGCGCGTGGGCATCGCGCGGGCCCTGGCCGTGGACCCCGCGGTGCTCCTGATGGACGAGCCCTTCTCGGCGCTCGACGCGCAGACCCGGCAGCTCATGCAGGAGGAGCTCCTGCAGATCTGGGAGCGGACGCGCACCACCATCATCTACGTGACCCACAACATCCAGGAGGCCGTGTACCTGGCCGATCGCGTCGTGGTCCTGTCGCGCCGTCCGGGCCGCGTGCTGGCCGAGGTGCCGATCGAGCTCCCGCGGCCGCGCGTGGAGTCGATGGCGGCGGCCCCCGAGTTCCTTCACGCCAGCGAGCGCATCTGGGCGCTGATCAAGGACCAGGCCCGGGAGGCCCTGGTCCAGTGAGCGCGCTCGGCCGGATCGCCGTCGAGGATCGCACCCGCTTCCTGGCCCGCCCGGCGCATCGCACGCTGCGCGTGGCGGCCCTGGTGGGGCTGGTCGTCCTCTGGGAGATCGTGGCCCGCGCGGGCTGGGTGCCCGTGCTGTTCCTGCCACCGCCGCTGGGCGTGCTCGCCGAAGGCTGGGACATGCTCCGGTCGGGGGAGCTGGTCGAGCACCTCGCGGCGAGCCTCAGGCGGCTCCTGCTCGGCTTCGCGCTCGGCGGCGGGCTGGGCGTCGTGGTGGGCATCGGCGTGGGCTTCTTCGCCATGGCCGAAGCGGTGGGGACGCCGCTGATCGCGGCGACCTTCCCCATCCCCAAGATCGCCCTGCTGCCCCTGCTCGTGCTGTGGCTGGGGCTCGGAGAGCCTTCGAAGATCGCGGTCATCGCGCTGGGCGTGTTCTTTCCCATGGCCATCAACACCTACGCCGGCGTCCGCCAGGCCGACCCGCTGCTGGTGCGCGCCGCGGTGGCCTTCGGGGCGCGGCGGTGGAGCATCATCCGCAAGGTGATCCTGCCCTCGGCGCTGCCCATGATCTTCGCCGGCCTCCGGCTGGGCGCGGGGACCGCGTTGCTGCTGCTGGTCGCCGCCGAGATGATCGCCGTGGAGTCCGGAATCGGGTTTCTCGTGCTCCACGCCGGCAATATCATGGCCACGACCAAGCTGATGGTGGGCATCGTGCTGCTCTCGCTGCTGGGCGTGCTCTCGCACTGGGGCCTGGGCCGCCTGGAGCGGCTGGCCCTGCCCTGGCGGAGCGGCTGAGCCGCGGTGCAGGGGAGCGCTTTCTGCGATCATCCGTGAGAGGAGACGCCATGTCCGGGATCGTCGTGCTGCTGTCCGTCGCGATGCTGCTGCTGGCCCGGCCGGCCCCGGCCGCCGAGCCGCTCAAGGTAGGGGTGCTCAAGCTGACGTCCTCGGCGCCGATCTTCGTCGGCGTCGAGAAGGGCTTCTTCCGCGAGCACGGGGTCGAGCCGGAGCTGGTCTTCTTCCAGGCGGCGGCGCCGATCGCCACCGCCCTGGCCGCCGGGCAGATCGACGTGGGTGCGACCGGGCTCACGGCCGCCCTCTACAACATCGTGCTGGGGGGCCAGAAGCTCGTGATCGTCGCCGACAAGGGCCGCGACTGGCCCGGCTATCCGCTGAACGCCATCGTCGTCCAGAAGGAGCTGTACGACGGCGGGCTCAGGACGATCGAGGGGCTCAAGGGCCGGCGCATCGGGGTGACCCAGCTCGGCTCGACGTTCCACTATCAGATCGGCAACATCCTCGAAAAGCACGGGCTCGCGCTGGCCGACGTCAAGATCGTGCCGCTGCAGGCCATGGCCGCCGCGCTGGAAGCCCTCAAGGGCCGGCAGGTCGACGCCATCGTGCTGCCCCAGCCGTTTCCGGGCCGCGCCGAGGACGGCGGGTTCGGCAAGATCATCGCCTGGGCCGGCGACCTCTTCCCCTGGCAGATCGCGACGATCTTCTACTCGCCCCGGCTCGCCGCCGATCGGGCGCGGGCCGTGAGCTTCATGAAGGGCTACGTGAAGGCCTCGCGCTACTA
>DASTFB010000044.1 GCA_035709005.1 Candidatus Methylomirabilota bacterium
CCCACCTCGATCACGTACGCGGTGGGTTGCTGGTCGCCCCGGACGGCCTCATCATCGCCGCCGCGCTCCCGCGAGACTTTCCGGTAGAGTCGGTGTCGGCGCTGGCGGCCACGCTCGGCCGAGAGCTCGAGCTGCGAGGCCCGCGTCTCCGCCACGGCACGTTCCTCCTGGCCCACTTCGTCGCCGACGAGGGGACGGTGTTCCTCGGTTCCACGCCGATCGGCTTCATCGTGCTCTTGGCCGACGCCCGGGCGAGCCGTGACGCCCTCCGCCACGCCCTTCGGGAAACGATAGGCGCGATCCGGGAGGCGTGGCCCCACTGACCCCGCCGCCTCTGACGCGCCAGCCTTCAGCACGATGATCATGGTTTGGCCTCCTTCCGCTTCGCTCACTGGGCACGGGCGCCCGGGCTTCGCCACGCCCGTGCCCCGCCGGAATCACCCACTGCCCCGGCTCGGTCGCTCGGCGCGAGTCCCGTCCACAGAAAACGAACGGGCGCGGCGGTGCCCCGCGGCCCGTCAAGCGCTTTGTCCCCGGCGCCGAGACGCGGTGGCACGGCGACCGTCAGCGTCACGACACTATGATGGCTGGAATTCCGCCAGACACCGGGGGTGGCGCGTGCGAACCGGGCGGCCCCACGCCGCTCCACCCGGCATTTCGGGCAACATCGGCGCTCCGACCACCGCTCACTCCCCCTGGCCGCCGGACCGGCACACCTTTTGCCCGTGCCGAGTCGACGGCGAGATGGTCACGACGCGACGACTCCCTGACCGTGACGATGGCCGTGGAGGCAACCGGTGGCGAGCAAGATCCTCGACGTGAAGGGCTGCGCGGCGTCCTGCGACCCGGTGGAGCTGGAGCAGATCCTCGGGCGTAATCGGCTGATCACTCCCGAGGAGTTCAGGGAAGCTCAGGCGCACGCCCACAAGACCGGGGAGTCGCTGGTGGAGGCCCTGACCCGGCGGGGCCAGCTTTCCGTCGAGGACATTCTCCAGGCCCTCGCGCTCAACTACGAGCTGCCGTACTTGTTCCGCGGCGAGCTGCCCATTCCGGCGCCGGCCGTCGGCAACCTTTCGGCCAAGTACCTGCGGCAGCACCTCATCTGCCCGGTGAGCGTCGAGACTGGTGTCCTGACCGTCGCGAGCGCCGATCCGCTGAACCCGCTGGTCGTGGATGACCTTCGCCAGAGCACGGGATGCCAGATCCGGCTCGCCGTCAGCACGCCCGCCGCGATCATCGAGGCCATCGAGCGCACATATCAGGATGACGCCTCGGCGCTTCAGCGGATCGTGAGGGGCATCGACGACGAGCACGGGCCCCAGGACCCGGAGGACGTCAACCAGCTGCGTGACATGGCCGCCGAGGCACCCGTCGTACGCCTGGTGAACCTCATCATCGATGGCGCCATCGCCGCCGGCGCCTCGGACGTGCACATCGAGCCCTTCGAGGACACGCTGCGCCTCCGGTATCGGATCGACGGCCTGCTCTTCGACCAGGAGTCGCCGCCCCGCCGCCTGCGCGACGCCGTCACCTCGCGCATCAAGCTGATGGCCGAGATAAACATCGCCGAGCGGCGGCTGCCCCAGGACGGTCGCATCCGCGTCTTCGCCGGCGATCGGCGGGTGGACATCCGCGTCGCCACCGTCCCCACCGTCCACGGCGAGTCGATCGTCATGCGCCTCCTCGATCGTCAGAGCGTGTTCCTACCCCTGGAGAAGCTCGGCTTCACCGCGGCGACGCTGACGGCTTTCACCCGGCTTATCACACGGCCGCACGGCATCGTGCTCGTCACCGGTCCCACGGGCTCGGGCAAGACCACCACGCTCTACGCGGCCCTGGACAAGATCAACTCCCCCGAGCGCAAGATCATCACGATCGAGGACCCGGTGGAGTACCAGCTCAAGGGCGTGAACCAGATCCCGGTGAAGGCCAAGGTCGGCCTCACCTTCGCCACCGGGCTGCGGCACATCGTCCGCCAGGACCCCGACGTGATCCTCGTGGGCGAGATCCGCGACCTGGAGACGGTGGAGGTCGCGATCCAGGCCTCCCTGACGGGGCATCTCGTCTTCTCCACACTGCACACCAACGATGCGCCGGGCGCGATCCCCCGGCTGGTGGACATGGGCGCCGAGCCGTACCTCATCGCGTCGGTGCTCGAGGGGGTGCTGGCCCAGCGCCTCGTCCGCCGGGTGTGCGTCGCCTGCCGGATCCCGGAGACGCCGTCGCCCGCCGATCTGCTCACCCTGGGCGTGGAGGCCGAGACCGGCGTCCGCCTGTGGCGGGGCAAGGGCTGCGACGAATGCCGCGGCACGGGCTACCGCGGGCGGATCGGAATCTACGAGATCTTCCCGATCACCGAAGACGTGCGGAGCTTGATCCTCCGGCGCGCGCCGACCCACGAGCTCCGGCGTCACGCCCTGCAAGAAGGGATGACGCCGCTCCGGCTCGACGGCTGGGCCAAGGCCCGCCAGGGCGAGACCACCGTCGAGGAGATCCTGCGCGTCACCCAGGAAAGCGCCTGATCAGTTGTCGACGACCGCCCCGTTCCTCCGGGGCGGCGACATCCTCGAAGAACCCTACGAGTTCGACTTCAAGGGCCTCGACCGCGGGGCCCAGATCGAGCGGGAGCTGCCGCTGATCGAGTCACGGCTCGGGCGGCTCATGGAGGCCCTGGTCAGCGGCGGCCTGCTGGAGACCGTGGTCTGGCAAGTCAAAACAGAAGAGGAGCGCAAGAAGACACTCGCCAAGGAACTGCACGGGCCCGCCAGATGCTCAGGAAGCTCGTAGACGGCAAGATCGCGATCGGACGCCTGAACGCGGGCCGGCTTCTACAGGGTGCAGTCTACGAGGCGATTGAGGCCGGCGTGGTGGCCGACACGAATAACAGTCTTACGCGTGGCCGTCGCTGAGGGATCCTAAGTCGTCGCCTACTCCTCGTAGCTGATCCACGCTTCACGTCCGACGGGCTCCCCTCTTGAGCGCCCCTTGGCCCGACCGCCGAAGCCTGAGGGCATTGGCCAGTAGGAGAACCAAGGGGCGCTCGTTGAGGGGCATAGGTCTTCTTCTGCTCGGACGAGGCCAACCGGGCCGATCCAGTGCAACTGAAGATCGAATAGAATCGGTGCGCCCGGTTCGACCCTCGCTCAAGGGGCTCTATATGAGGCTCAGGGCGGTCGCGCTGCTCACCATCCTGGTTGGCATCCTGACCGCGCCGCTCGCCGCAGAGGCGCAGCAGGCGGGAACTGCGCGTCGCATCGGGATGGTCGGTCCACCGGAAGAACCTCGATTCTCCGAGATTCGCGACGCTCTGAGGCTCGGGCTTCGTGAGCAAGGGTTCGCCGAGCCCTCGACCGAGATCCTGGAAGCTCGGACACCACGAAGTGATCGCGCGCGAGCCGCGGGGGCCATCGAAGGCCTGGTTCGTCAGCGTGTCGAAGTCCTTTTCGTCATCGGCTCGGCGCTGGCGAAGGTAGTCAGACAGGCCTCCCAGCTTCCCGTTGTGTTCATCACTCCTGGCGACCCTGTCGCTGCCGGTCTCGTGGCGTCCTTGGGCCGACCCGGCCGCAATATGACCGCGATCACGTTCGAGTACCCGGAGCTGTCGGGCAAGCGCCTTGAACTCCTCCACGAACTCGTGCCCAGCGTCAAGCGAGTCCTGGTCCTCTATGACCCTCGCGACGCGTCGCCGCGACAGGGTTTGGAGGCCGCTCGCGCAGCGGCTTCCAGACTCGGACTGACGCTCGTCGAGCGGGAGGTCCGGACCGCAGACGACGTGACGCGAAGCCTGGATGCGCTGACCCAGGCGGATGCACTACTTGGTATCCCCGGCGGGCTGACGACAGGTCACTACGTCGCAATGATCCAGGCCGCACATGCGAAGGGGCGGCCGACCGTCTTCCACGCGCGAACCGAAAGCACCGCCGCCGCCCTCGTGACCTATGGGGCGAGCGACGCCGATGTCGCACGCGACGCCGCGCGCTCCATCGCCAAGATTTTGCGAGGGGCGGACGCAGGCGAGTTGCCAGTGCAGCGTCCGTCGAAGATCGCGTTCGTCATCAACCTCAAGGCCGCCAAAGCGCTCGGCCTCACGATCCCGCCCTCGCTGCTGCTGCGGGCGGATCAGATCCTTGAATGACCGGAAGCGGCGTCTCTATTTCCACAGCAATGGGGACACCGCCAAGCAGGCAAAGCTGCGGGCAAAGGCCAAGACAGCTCCTGATTAGTTGGTCCTCTCGCTTTTGCGGGCTTCGGCGCCGCCGTCAGGCTGGAGTACGTCGCAGGTTGGAAGTTGCCTCTTCGACCGTTGCCCCTTGGCTGGCCACGTCCAGCTCCCGGCACAGCGCGGCGTACAGGTCCCCCTCCTTCTCGATGATCGCCGTGTACACCGTGGTGGCCATTCCGATCCTCCCGGCCGCGACGGAGCTGTGCTCGGCCGCCCGCATCCGATCCTACCGAAATGCGACGAGTCGCCCTTGGTCCGTCTGCGCACCCTGCCCGAATGTCTCAGGCGTCTTACAGCCGTGGCTGCCCAGAAGATGTCAAATCGGAA
>DASTFB010000045.1 GCA_035709005.1 Candidatus Methylomirabilota bacterium
GCCGTGCCCATGCGCGACGGGCCGCCGCCGCACGCTGGTCTAAGAAGAAGCCGCGGTAGCCTGCGCTGACGCTTATCGTGCACCGAGCAAGGCGAGCTGCCGGCGCAGCCAGCCCTCGGCCTCCGACTCCTGGCGCTGGACTACTACGCGCTTGGACCAGCGGATGTAGACACCTGGCCATCGGCGCAGGGCGTCAGCAGGCAAGTGTTTGGCGATCCAGGCTTGCGCCGCGTGTGTGAAGGGTGGAGCGGACGGTTCCGCCGCCGGAGATCTCAAAGTCAATGCGCGCCATGACGTCCTCCAGCTGCGTATACCGGCGAAGCTGAACACCGAGATCGGTCCAACGTGAACGCGCCGATCGGGGATCGTGATCGGAGCGAAGCGACGCTGGCCGGCCGCTCAGCTGTCGAGCTTGCCCTCCTTTCTCCGCGACGGACCTTTTAACACGATCCGGTGGGCGTTGTGGAGGAGCCGATCGCAGATGGCGTCGGCCAGGGTCGGCTCCCCGAGATGGTCATGCCACTGGCCGGGTGGGAGCTGGCTCGTGACGATCGTAGAGCGGGTGCCATAGCGGTCCTCGAGGATCTCGAGGAGATCGCGGCGCTCCTGATCCTGCACGGGGGCGAGGCCCCAGTCGTCGAGGACGAGGACGTCCATACGGGCGAGTTTGCCGAGCAGGCGCCCGTAGCTGCCGTCGGCGCGGGCGAGCTTGAGGTCGTCGAAGAGCCGGGAGGCCCGGCGGTAGTAGGCCCGGTACCCGCGGCGGCAGGCGTGGTGGGCCAGGGCACAGGCGATGAAGCTCTTGCCGGTGCCGGTGGCGCCGGTGATCAGGACTTGCTGGTGTTCCTCGACCCAGCGGCAGGTGGCGAGCTGGCGGATGAGGGCCTTGTCGAGCTCGCGGCGGGCCGGGTAGTCGATGGCTTCGACACACGCCTGGGGCAGCTTGAGCTTGGCCTCCTGCAGGGCCCGGGCCAGGCGCTTGTTCTCGCGGGCGAGCCATTCGGCGTCGACCAGCAGGCCGAGGCGCTCGTCGAAGCTCAGGCTGTGCAGCTCGGCGTTGCGTTGCTGCTCGGTCCAGGCCTGGGCCAGCGCCGGCAGCTTGAGGGCGTGCAGCTTGTCGAGGGTCGGCGTGGGCAGCATGGGCTCCTCACTGGTAGTAGTCCCGGCCCCGCAAGTGCTCGTGGACCGGCACGAGGGTGAGCTGCAGCGGGGGCTCGAGAGGCGGCAGGTGGTCGAGCCCGTGCTTGAGGATCGAGTCCACGTGGCGATACGACCGGGCGCCGGCGGCGAAGGCCCGTGCGCAGGCGGCCTCGAGCCGGGCGGCGCCGTCGCGGCGGCTGAGGCGCAGCAAGCCCAGGCACGAGCGGTAGCCCTGCTCCGGGTGCGGGCGGTCGGCGAGGATCGCGGCCACGAGCGCAGCCGTCTGCGGGCCAATCGTCTCCGCCCACCGGATGAGGCGCGAGGGCGTCCATTCGAGATGGTGCTGATGGGCCTTGGGCATGTGGGCGGGATTGGTGGTGTGGCGGCCGCGGGTGTCATCGCGTGGATGGGCGGCGACGCGCTGGCCGCGATGAAAGGCCTCGATCGTGGTGGCGCTGACGCGGACCTCCACGACCTCGTGCGCCAGCTCGTGGGGGACCGAGTAGTAGTGGTGATGGATCACGACGTGGTAGTCGATGTTCACGCGGGCCTTGGTCCACTCGCCGTAGACAAAGGGCTCCGCTGGCAGCCGCCGCAGAGCGGGCTGGTCCAGGCGTTCGAACAGCTCGCGCCGGCTGGCGCCGTACCGGCGCATGCGCCGGCCATTGAGGTCGGTGAGCAGCTCGGCGATGCGGGCGTTGAGGGCGCCGAGGGAGAAGAAGGTCTCGCGGCGGAGGCGAGCCAGGATCCAGCGCTCGGCGATCTGGACAGCCACCTCGATCTTCGCCTTGTCCCGTGGCCGCGCCGGCCGGGCCGGCAGGATGGCCGTGCCGTAGTGGGCAGCCCATTCCTCGTAGGTGCGCTGCAGCCCAGGTTCGTAGCGACAGGCGAGGACGACGCCGCTCTTGAGCTGGTCACAGACGACGGCGCTCGTCACGCCGCCGAAGAAGGCGAAGGCCCGGGTGTGGCTGGCGATCCAATCGGGGACCTGCTGGGTGGGGGTGGCTTCGGCGTAGGTGTAGTTGGACGCGCCGAGGGCGGCGACGAATAACTCCGCCTCGACGACCTCGCCCGTGGCGGGATCGATGAGGCGCGGCTTCTGGCCGGCGTAGTCCGCGAAGCATTTCTCGCCGGCGCGGTGGACCTGGCGCATGGACAGGCCGCGGCGCTTCAGCCAGCGCCGGTAGAGGTCGCAGAACCGGGTATAGCGGTAGCCGTCGGGGTGGCGCTCCAGGTACTCCAGGTGGAGCAGCTCCAGGGTGACGCCGGGCTTCCGGCGCTCGGCGTGGATCCAGGCGCAGTCAGGCGCCGGGCGCTGCCGCTGGCCCGCCACCTCCGGCCGGCCGTAGAGCCGGCTCTCGAGCACCTCGTCGGTCAGCGTCTGGGCCTGAGGCCAGTCCAGGCCGGTGCCCCGGGCCCGCCCGAGCACGCTGGAGATCGTGCCCAGCCCGAGCCCGAGGCTGCGGGCCACGGCCCGGTGGCTGAGCCCCAGGCCCCACTTCTGGCGCAGCACTTCACGGATCTGCCGCATGGACAGTCGCTCGGCTGCCATCGCGCCCCTTTCGTGAGGGGCGGACGGCGCGCTGGACCATCCAGCGTCGCCCCGCTCAGGCGCCCGCCCCGTCCATGGGGCAGGGTCGCCTGTTCACCATCACCGATCTACGTGTTCACCATCCCGATCTTGGCGTTCACCATGAGCGATCCTGGTGTTCACCTTGCGCTGATCCTGGCGTTCACGTTCAGCCGATCCGGGCGTTCAGGTTGGGCCGGCGCCCGCAGCTCCGTCACCTGGCTCACCGCAGTTCGGCTCAGGACGCTAGCGCCGGCGGCATCTCGGAAGGCG
>DASTFB010000046.1 GCA_035709005.1 Candidatus Methylomirabilota bacterium
GTGGAGCACGTCGATGACCTGATCGAGGTCGTTCTCGAACTCGCCGTCGGGCCGGAAGGCGCGCGGGTCGATGGCGAGGAAGAAGTGGCCGATGTTGTGGGGGTCGGAGGGCTTCTGAGTCCGGTTGCGGATGGGCGAGAAGGACGCGCCGGACAGGGCTCCGCCCAGGATGTGCACCATGACCGCGAGCCCATATCCCTTGTGGCCGCCGAGCTCCCGGGCCCCGCCGAGCGGCGTGATGCCCCCTTCCGGGCGCTCGAAGACGTAGCGAAAGGCCTCCTCGGGGTCGGTTACCGTCCGGCCGGCGCCGTCGACGACCCAGCCCGGGGGCACAGGGCGATGGTTCAGCTTGTAGACTTTGACCTTGCCAGCGGCCACCGTGGTGGTCGCCATGTCGAGCTGGACCGGCGGGTGGCGGCGGGCGGGCGCCGCGAAGGCGATCGGGTTGGTGCCCATCACGGGCTCGGCGGCGAAGGTGGGCACCATGGTGACCCCGCGGGTGGATGCCGTCACCATGCCGATGACCCCGCGCTCGGCGGCGATCCGCGAGTAGCAGCCCGCGGCGCCGAAGTGGTGGGAGTTGAACACCGACACCACGGCGACACCGGTGTCTCGACACTTGTCGACGGCGAGGTTCATCGCGTACACGGAGACCGGATGGCCCAGGGAGGCGTCGGCATCGATCAGGGCCCTGGCCGGGCCCTCCCGCACGGTCTTGAACAGCGGGCGCATGTTGAGGCGGCCGCTGCGAAACTCGCGGTCGTAGGTCGGCAGCATCGAAATCCCGTGGGAGTCCACACCGCGCAGATCGGTTTCCAGCATCATCTCGGCCGTGGTCTCGGCGTGCGCCTCTGACATGCCCCAGGCGCGGAGCACCGACACAAGCTGCTGACGGATCAGCGGGGCAGGGGCTCGCATGGTTGACCTCCCGGAATGGCTGGTTCCCGATGTATACTGCTGCAACGGAGCCTTCGACGCTACCCTAAAGCGCGCCGCATGCTGCCTTCACCAATCTTACGCAGTCGGAAGCTTCGCTCGCACCTCGTCGACCTCACCCTCATCACGCTGCTGCCCATGATCGTGTTCGCGGTGATCGCGTCGGTGCTCGTCGCCCAGCGCGAGCGGGCCAACTTTCAGCGCAGCGCGACGGACCTGACGTTCGCGCTGCTCACGGCTATCGACGCGGAGCTGGAGGGCTCCATCACGGCCCTCGAGGTACTGGCCACGTCCCACAGGCTCGACACCGACGATCTGGCGGGCTTCCACGCGGAAGCGGCGCGGGTCCTGCGGAGCCACCCGACCTGGGCGACCATCCACCTGGCACGGCCGTCGGGGCAGCAGATCGTCAACGTGCTTCGCCCCTTCGGGGCCGAGCTTCCTATGGTGAGCGACCGTCCGAGCCTCAAGCGGGTCGTGAAGACGGGCCGGCCGGTCATCAGCGGCCTGGTGGAGAACGAGCTGCTCCAGGAGCGCATGTTCTCCGTCCGCGTGCCGGTCGTGCGGAGCGGCGTTACGCCCTATGTGCTCTCCGCCGTCGTCAAGCCGCAGGCGATCAGCGCCATCCTGTCGGCGCAGCGGCTTCCCTCCGACTGGGTCGTGGTCGTGCTCGACGGCGACCAGCGCATCGTGGCCCGGACGCTGGCGCCCGAGCGCACGGTGGGCCAGCCGGCCTCGGACAGCCTGCGGGCCGCGCTCGCCCGGGCTCCCCATGGCTGGTTTCACGGAAGCACGCTCGAAGGCACCGAGGTCTACACGCCCTACCACCGCTCCCGCTTCAGTGGCTGGACCGTGGCCATGGGCGTCCCCGCGCCCGTGGTGAACGCCTCGGCCCGGGCCACCTGGTGGGCGATGGGGGCCGGGGTCGCCGCCAGCGGGCTGCTGGCATTCGTCCTCGCGTTGATGTTCGGCCGACGGATCGCCGGGCCGATCGTGTCGCTGGCCACTGCGGCGAAAGCCATCGGCCGGGGAGAGCCAGTCCAGATCGATCAGCAATCACGGATCGAGGAGGTGAAGGAGCTCGGCCGCACCCTCGCCGAAGCGGCGGTGGCGATCCGGTCCCGGGAACAGGCCTTGCGGGAGAGCGAGGAGCGCTTCGCCACCCTGGCCGAGGCCATGCCCCAGCTCGTGTGGACGGCCGACCCCAGTGGCCAGGTCGACTACTTCAACCGGCGCTGGCACGACTACACGGGCGCCCCACCGATGCAGGCCGTGGGCCGCGGCTGGATCAACGCCGTCCACTCCGACGAGCGGGAGACCGTATGGGCGCGGTGGCAACGGGCGCTCGAGCGGGGCGAGCCGATCGAGATCGAACACCGTTTGCGCGGGGTGGACGGGCGGTATCAATGGTTCCTGGGACGGGGGGTGCCCTATCGCGATGCCGCCGGCCGGATCGTCAAGTGGTTCGGCACCTTCACCAACATCGAAGGGCAGAAGCGCGCGGAAGAGCGCTTGCGGGCGGCTGACCGGGCCAAGGACGAGTTTCTCGCCATGCTCGGGCACGAGCTGCGCAACCCGCTGGGCGCCATCGCCGGCGCCGTTCGTGTTCTGCAATCCGCGCCGACGCCGGACGAGCGGGGCGCCCGCGCCCGCGAGGTGATCGGCCGGCAGCTCACCCACCTGTCCCGGCTGGTCGACGATCTGCTCGACGTCACCCGCGTGACCATGGACAAGACGGTGCTCACCCGGGAGCCGCTGAATCTGGCCGACGTGGTGACGAACGTCCTGGCTACCTGGCGGTCGTCCGGGCGGCTGGAAGGGCATCGCGTCATCGTGAACGTCACGCCGGTGTGGGTCGACGCCGACGAGACACGGATCGAGCAGATCGTCTCCAATCTGCTGGCCAACGCCGTGAAGTACACGGCGAGCGGGGGCGACGTGACGGTGCGCGTCAAGCGGGACGGCGCCGCCGCCGTGCTGGAGGTCGCCGACACCGGGGTCGGCATCCCCCCGAACCTCCTCGACCGGGTCTTCGATCTGTTCGTGCAGGCTGACGCGGGTCTCGACCGCCGCCAGGGAGGCCTGGGCATCGGGCTCACCCTGGTGAAACGCCTCGTCGAGCTCCACGGCGGCCAGGTGCGGGCGTCCAGCGACGGGCCCGGCCGCGGCAGCATGTTCACGGTGACGCTACCCTCTGTCGACGCGCCTTCCCAGCCCCGGCGCTCGGGGGCCGGGCGTCGGCCCAACCGTCGGTGTCGGGTGCTCATCGTGGAGGACAACAACGACGCCCGCGAGATGCTCAGCCTCGCCCTCAGCCTGGACGGTCACGAGGTGCACGAGGCGGTCGACGGCACGAGTGGGCTGGCCAAGGCCATCGCGCTGCGTCCCGATGTGGCGCTGATCGATGTCGGTCTTCCGGGTCTCGATGGCTATGAAGTGGCCCGGCGGCTGGCGACCGTAGCGGGACGCGAGTCGATGCGGCTCATCGCGATCACCGGTTACGGCCAGGCCGAAGATCGTCGCCGCGCGCTCGACGCCGGGTTCGATGCCCACGTGACCAAGCCGGTGCCCCCCGACCAGCTAGCGGAGCTCCTCGACACCGTCACCGTCGGGAAGGATCTTCCCTTGACGTGAAGCCTCGGCCGCGTTAGGCTAACCTCGCTTCTGGTTCAGGCAGTTCGGTTTACGAGCCGCGCGAGATCCAGTTTCGCGCGGCGTTTTTGTATGCCTGGAGCCCGGGGCCAAACCCAAGAAAGGCACGGAAACATGGCAACCGGTACAGTCAAGTGGTTCAACGACGCGAAAGGCTTCGGGTTCATCACGCAGGAAGGCGGCGAGGACGTCTTCGTGCACTACAGCGCGATCCAGGCGGCGGGCTTCAAGTCCCTCGCCGAAGGCGAGCGCGTGGAGTTCGAGGTGACCCGAGGTCCCAAGGGGCTCCAGGCCGCCAACGTCCGTAAGGCGTAGTCGAACGAGAGAACGCCGCGGCGTCGTCGCCGCGGCGTCCCCAGCTAGCAGCAGCCGCCGGCCACCGGCATGGCGGGACGCGTGCGCTCGGGCCACCAGCCCCAGGGCCGCGGCCCGAAGTCGGGCGTGAAGACCTGGCCGCGCTTCACCGTGAGGTGCGGGGCCAGCGCGCGGTCGACACGCAAGGCGGTCCCCAGGATGTCGTAGACCACCCAGTCCCCCTCCTGCATCTGCAACACCGAGATATCGGCCTGGCGCCCCACCCCCAGCGTGCCCAGGCGGTTTTCCGCGCCGATGGCCCGGGCCGGATTCACCGTGCACATGGTGACGACCTGCGGCAGCGTGAAGCCCAGGCCGAGGAAGCGCGTCATCATCTCGGTCATGCTGTGCACGGTGTTCAGGCGACCGGGGACGGTGAGGTCGGTGCTGATGCAGTGTGGGAGCAGGCCCTGATCGATGATGCGCCGCCCCACGTCGAAGCTGAAGTTCATGCGGCCGTGAGCAGTGTCGAACCACACACCACGGTCGGCGGCCTCGTGGGCCTCGGGCACGAGCTTGCCGTTGGCGTCCAGCACGCCGCCCGGGTTGGGCGTGAAGTAGTGGGTGAGGATGTCTCCCGGCTCCAGCAGGCCCAGGAGCGGATGGATCACCTTCGGGTCATAGCGCTTCTCGGTGTCGCCGATGTGGATCATGAGCTTGATGTCGGCCTCCCGCGCCGCCCGCTTGGCCAGCTTGGGCATCTCCATGCCCATGATCTCGAGGGCCGGTGACACCATGCGTGCCTTGATGCCGCAGATGAGGCCGCGGTGCTCCGTGGCCACCCGCACGGTATCGGCCAGATTGATGCTGCTCTCGGCGATGATGTCGGGACGGGTGGCCAGCCCCGTCTGGCAGATGTGCAGGAAGGGCACGATCTCGGTGTGACAGCGCGGGAGAATGTGGCGCGGGAAGGCGCCGAACGTCGCCGACCCTGAGCTCCCGGCATCCACGATGGTGGTCACGCCGGCCAGGACCCCGCCGAGGTCGGGATTGACGCCGGTGCGGTTGACGCCCTCCAGGACGTGGGCGTGGAGGTCGATCAATCCCGGCGTGAGGATCTTGCCGCTCACCTCGATCACCCGCGCCGCTTCGGTGGGCGCGATTCCCGCGGCCACCCGCGCGATCTTGCCGTGCTCGACGGCGACGTCGAGGACGCCATCGAGGCCGCTGGCCGGGTCGAGCACTCTTCCGCCTTTGAGGACGAGGTCGTACATGGCAGGCCTCCGGGCCGCCATCATAGCTCGTCGTGTAGAATCCTTCCATGTCCAACGGGAGCCCGACGGCCCTTCTGCTGAATGCCGGCCACGCGCTGGACCACCTGTTCCTGCTCATCTTCGCGACCGCGGTGGCGGCGATCGCCGCCGAGTGGGGCATGCTGTGGCAGGATCTCATGCCCTACACGGTGGGCGCCTTCGTGATGTTCGGCCTGGGCTCGCTGCCGGCCGGCCGCCTCGGTGACCTGTGGGGCCGGCGCGCCATGATCGTGGTGTTCTTCCTGGGCATGGGCGTTTCCGGCCTGTTGATCGCCACGTCCACCGGGGTGTGGTCGCTGGCGGCCGCGCTGACGGTGATGGGCGTCTTCGCGTCGGTCTACCATCCGGTCGGTATCCCGATGCTCGTGCAGCAGTCGCGGAACCCGGGGTTCACCATCGGCCTCAACGGCCTCGCCGGCAACCTCGGTATCGCCATCGCCGCCGTCCTGACCGGGTTCCTCGTCAAGTACGCCGGATGGCGGGCCGCCTTCGCCGTCCCCGCCGGCATCGCGCTGCTCTGCGCGGTGCTCTTCCTGGCGCTGGTCCCCAAAGAGGACATGCCGCCGGCCCGGCGGCCGAAGCGCTCGGTGGATCTGCCCCGCTCGGTGATGGCGCGGGTGCTCCTGGTCATGACCCTGGCCGCCATCTCCAGCAGCCTGATCTTCAACTTCACCACCAACGGCAACGGCCACCTGCTGGCCGAGCGCCTGGCCGGGCTGATCGACGACCCGGCCACGCTGGGCGTGCTCCTGGCGATCGTCTACACGGTGGCCTCGTTCGCCCAGCTCGTGGTCGGCAAGCTCATCGACCGCTACCCGCTCAAGTGGGTGTACCTGCCCGTCGTGGCCATGCAGGCGCCCCTGTTCCTCCTGGCCGCGGGGGCGGGCGGCTGGCCACTCTACGTGGCCGTCCTGGGCTTCATGATCTTCGTCTTCGGGGCCATTCCCTTCGTGGACGCCATGATCGTGCAGTACGTCGACGACCGGATGCGCTCGCGCGTGGCCGGCGTACGACTGGCCGTGTCGTTCGGCGTCAGCTCGCTCGCCGTCTACCTGCTCGGGCCCACGGTCAAGGCGGCCGGCTTCGGCACGCTGCTGGTGGCCATGGCGGTCATGGCGGCCTTCACCACCTTTTGCGTCCTGCTCTTGCCCGGCCGGATCCCGACCACCGAAGCCCGGGCGCCGCTGGCCGTCGTCCCCGCGGCGCCGGGCCGCTGACCGCTCGACAGGAGGACGTCGCCATGATGACCCAGCTGGAGAAGGCCACCCGCTTTCGCGCGTTGCACGAGGGGCCGGGGGCGTTCGTGATCCCGAACCCCTGGGACGCCGGCTCGGCGCGCCTCCTGGCCAGCCTGGGGTTCCTGGCGCTGGCCACGTCCAGCGGCGCCTGCGCCGGCGTGCTCGGCCGGCGCGACGGCCAGGTGACGCGTGACGAGGCGCTGGCCCACGCGCGCGCCATCGTGGAGGCGACCGATCTGCCGGTGTCGGCCGATCTCGAGAAGGGTTTTGGCGACGCCAAGGCCGTGGTGGCGCAGACGATCCGCCTGGCCGCGGCCGTCGGGCTGGTCGGCGCCTCGATCGAGGACGCGACCGGGGACAAGGACAGGCCGCGCTACGACATCGGCCAGGCGACCGAGCGGATCGCCGCGGCCGTGGAGGCGGCCCGCGGCCTCGGGTTCCCGTTCACCCTGACGGCCCGGACCGAGAATTTCCTGCGCGGCCACCCGGACCTCGACGACACGATCCGACGGCTGCAGGCCTTCGAGAAGGCCGGGGCCGACGTGCTGATGGCGCCAGGATTGCCCGATCTGGCCGCCGTGCGGGACGTGTGCGCGGCCGTCTCGAGACCCGTCAACTTCATGGCCGGCATCAAGGGCAAGTCGTTCACCGTCCCCGAGCTGGCGGAGGCCGGCGTGCGGCGGATCAGCCTGGCCACCTCGCTCTATCGCGCGGCGATGACGGGGCTGCTCGGTGCCGCGCGCGAGGTCAAGGACAAGGGCACGTTCGGCTACCTGGATGCTTCGCTGACCACCGCGGAGCTGAACGCGCTGCTGTCGGCCTGAGTCGGCGCCGCATCGTCGCCGGTCACGGGCCGGTCCAGTCGAATGGGATGTGTTTGCTCGAGTTCGTCGTCCACTGAAACGTGTAGCCGAAGGCGTTCACGGAGCAGAGGGTCGACTTGCCCCAGGTCACCAGCTGGGGACCCGGTCCGGTCTCGCAGCCCGGCGCGTTCATGAGCTGCGGATACTTTCCCGGCAGGCTGGTCGGTCCCGTCAGCGCCTTGGCCCAGGCCTTCACCTTGCCCGCGATCTCCACACCCCAGTGGCCGCGGTCGGGCGCGATCTCGAACGAGATCCTGGCCCGCTCGACGCCACGGACCTGGCGGCCTTCGGTGAACAGCGCGGCGACCTCGGCGGGAAAGCCGCCGGCGCGGCCCCCGATGATGAGAGGCAGCGCCTCGGCCTGGCGTTCGTCGGCGCGCTCGTCGATGAAGAGCCCGGCCGCCCCCTTGGCCTTGCCGGCCCACAGATCGCCTTCCCAGCGCCCCACCCGCACGAAGCTGAGCCCGTCGAGATTGACGTCGCCGTAGTGGCCGCGCTGGATGTGCCAGAACAGGACCGACTCGCAGGCCCCGTTGTCCGGAGCCTGCGCGAACGTGCAGGGGCAGGCCACCGCGCAGCTGCAGTTGTCGAACCAGTCGCCCACGATGTGCCAGGCCGGAATGTCGGTCATGTGGCTTCCCCGTTCGCTCACCGAAACGCCGGCATGACCTCCCGGGCGAAACGCTCCATCGAGCGCAGCACCCGCGGCTGATCGACGTCGGCGAACCAGAAGCTGCAGTTGAAGTGCGTGATGCCGACCTGGTCCTGGAGGCGCTTGATCTGGCGGATGCACACGTCGGGCGTCCCGATGACGAGGAAGCGGTCGAGCAGGTCGTCGATGTCGGGTTCGCTGGGCGCCGGCACGGGGACGGCCCGGCCGCGCTCGACCCGCTCGTAGTGGTTGCGCAGGCTCAGGGTCACCCGCATGTTCCAGCGAGCCTCGTCGGCGGCGGCCCGGGCTTCGGCCTGGCTGTCCGCCACGTAGACGGCCCGCTGCGCTCCGACCTCCAGCGGCTCGGCCGGCTTGACCTCGGCCACGACGCGGTCGAAGAGCCGCCGGAACTCGGCCAGCCGGTCGATGGAGATGCCGAACCCCCCGGTGAGCACGTTGAACCCCCGCCGCACCGCGCCTTCCAGGGACTCCGGGCTCTGGGCCGTGATCCAGACGGGTGGGCGCGGCTGCTGGACCGGCTGGGGAAACACCATGGTCTCGGGGATCTTGAAGAACTTGCCGTCGTAGCTGAAGGGCTGCCCGGCGAGGGCCTTCATGATGATGTCGATCGACTCATCCCACCGGGCCCGCCCGGTAGCCAGGTCCAGGCCGAAGCGCTCGAACTCGTAGGGCTGATACCCCCGTCCCAGCCCGACATCAAGCCGCCCGCCGGACAGCACGTCCAGGGTGGCGATCTCCTCGGCGACCACCAGCGGGTGATGCAGCGGCACGACGATGACGGCCGTGCCCACCCGCAGCCGCGTGGTCTTGGCCGCGATGTACGAGGCCAGCTGGGTGGGGCGCGAGAGGTAGCCGTAGGTCGAGAAGTGGTGCTCGGCGAGCCAGATGTTGCCGAAGCCGAGCGACTCGGCCGCCTGCGCGAGTTCGATGCCCCGCGCGTAGATCTCCTGCGAAGAGCGGGCGGAGGGGGACTGCAGGAGCAGGAACGTGCCGAAGTCCATGGTCATCCTCTCTGTCCCGCCCGCGCCCGGGAGCGCGTGAGATACCAGGGATGGGGCTGGCCCGGCACCTTGACGCGCAGGGCGTAGAGCGAGGTGCGGGCGGTGAGCAAGAGCGTGCGGAGGTCGGGGCCGCCGAAGGCGAGGTTGGCCGGCACCTCGGGCATGCGAATGATCCCCAGGCGCTGGCCGTCGGGCGCGAAGACCCAGGTGCCGCCGGGTCCCGTGCAGTAGACCCGGCCTTCCACGTCGACCTTCATGCCGTCGGGGACGCCCTCCGTCTCGTCCGACGACATGTCGGCGAAGATCCGCCGCCGCACCAGCCGGCCGCCGGCGTCCAGCTCCAGGGCGTGGATGTACGCCGTCCAGCGGCTGTTGGCCACGTAGAGGATGCGCTCGTCCGGCGAGAAGGCCAGGCCGTTCGGATACTCGCAGTCCGCGACCAGCGTGGTCGTCCCGTCGGGCGCGATGCGGTAGACGCCGGCGTAGGGCAGCTCGCGCTCGGCCAGGGGCCGGCGCAAGCCGGGATCGGTGAAGTAGAGGCTGCCGTCGGAGGCGCACACCACGTCGTTGGGGCGGTTGAGGCGTTTGCCTTCGTAGCGGTCCACCAGGACCTCGCCCCGCGGCCCGTCGGTCCAGCGGGTGACCCGCCGGTTGCCTCCCTCGCAGATGACGAGGCGGCCCTGCAGGTCGAACGTCGTGCCATTGCCCTCGCCGGTATCGCTCCTGACGAGCTCGGGGGGTTTGCCGGGGCGCAGACGGTGCAGCTCGCTCCGGCGAATGTCGACGAAGTAGAAGAAGCCGTCGGGGTGCCACAGGGGCCCTTCCGTGAAGACGAATCCCGTGGCCAGGCGTTCCGCGTCCGTGGTCACGAGGACGTCCGACAGTGCGTCGCCCATCGGGGATCGCCTCCTCCCGGGCCAGCCACACCGGGACCTGGATTGTAGCGCGGGACGCCGCATGATATTCGGGGGGCATGAAAGTGACGGCGGTCACCCCCTTCATCGTCGATTCGGGATCCGGCAAGAACTGGCTGTTCGTCAAGGTCGAGACGTCCGACGGCCTGCACGGCTGGGGGGAGTCGTACACGCAGGCCGACCGGGATCAGTCCATCGCGGCACACGTGCGGCAACTCGGGCGCTATCTCGTGGGACGCGACGCCGGCCAGATCCGTCACTTCACGCACTGGGCCTACCACGATTTCGCGGCCAAGCGTGGGGCCATGGACTTCTGGAGCGCCGTGAGCGGGATCGAGCAGGCCCTGTGGGATCTGGCCGGCAAGCGCCTCGGGGTGCCCGTGGTGAGTCTGCTCGGCGGTCCCTGCCGCGAGCGGATCCGCGTCTACGCCAACGGCTGGTACGCGGGGGCGAGGACGGCGGAGGCCTACGCGGCGAAGGCCCGGGCCACGGTGGCCCGGGGCTTCACCGCGCTCAAGTTCGACCCGTTCCCCGGACCGTGGCGGACCCACATCGCGCGCGAGGCCGAGCGGCAGGCGGTGGAGACGGTGCGCGCCGTGCGGGAAGCGGTGGGACCCTCGGTGGATCTCCTGATCGAGGTCCACCGGCGGCTGGCCCCCATGCACGCCGTGCGGGTGGCCCGCCTGCTGGAGCCCTTCGATCCCTTCTGGTACGAGGAGCCCGTGTCGGCCCGCGACCTGCGCGCCCTGGTCGAGTGCCGTCGTCAGATCCGGATACCGATCGTCACCGGGGAAGAGCTCTACACGCGATACGAGTTCCGCGACGTGCTCGAGCGGCGGGCCGCCGACATCATCAACCCCGACGTGTGCAACGTGGGAGGCATCGACGAGCTACGGTCGATCGCGGCCATGGCCGAGGCCGCTCACGTGGTAGTCTCGCCCCACAACTACAACAGCACCACCGTGGGCCTGGCCGCCACCGTGCAAGTGGCGGCGGCCATCCCGAACTTCTTGATCACCGAATACTTCATGAACTTCGAGCCGCGCGGCGAGGAGGTGGCGGTGGCGCCGTTGCGGGTCGAGCGGGGCTATCTGGCCGTGCCCACCGCGCCCGGGCTGGGCATCGAGCTGCGGGAGAACGTGCTGACGCGCTATGCCGGCCGCGATTTGCCGGCCCGGCCGGTGCCCACGCCCCGCGACGAGGGCCCTTAGCTCACAGGTACTTGGTCGGCCACATGATGGTGCGCCACATGTGGGCCGCGGGGCTGGCGTCGAAGCCCAGCCCTTCGGGGGGCTGCCGGAAATGACGGCCGACCACGTCCTCGAACTCCTCGAGCTCGACCTGCACGTTGGGGTCGAAGGCGTAGAGGTCGTTCACGCAGATCAGCCGCGCGCTCATGTACCACTTGTGGTTGCGGGCGTCCTGGTAGTCCCGCTCGATGTAGGGCTCGGGCTTGTAGTCCGGGCCGAAGAGCTTGATGTAGCTGTCGGGGTACTTGTAGCCGACCGACTCGTCGGGATAGAAGCGCAGGGCCTGATGGTAGCGGATGGCCCAGCTCACCTCCTCGTCGACGTAGGGCTCGACGAGCTGGGCGCCCCAGTACCCGTGGTCGCCTCGGATGAAGCCGATGTTGGCGATGTCGTGCAGCAGGCACGCCAGGACGATCTTCTCGTCGACCCCGTTCTTGCGGGCCAGCCGCGCGCTCTGCAGCAGGTGGTTGGCGGGGCCGAAGCGGTAGCGGAAGAAATCGAACAGGGTCGGCTTGTCGGGCATGCGAGGCAGGCGCGGATCGTGCCCCATCACGTACGTCTTGCCGTTGCCCGGGGGCCGCTGGATAGGACGCCGGGGATCGCGCTCGCCCGAGGTGTAGATGACCGACTTGACCACGATCAAGCGGTCCAGCTCCTGGATCATCGCCCGCTCGGCTGCCTCGGCCAGTTCGAGTGTGTTCATGCTCGGATGATCGATCCCCGGGCCACCGACTGTCAAGCCACCGGGCTGGACAAGCCCCGGGGGATGTGCGATCTAGAGCAGCGCGATGGCGTCGTTCCTCAGCTCCCGCACCCGTGTCGCTCGCGAGGGCTTCGGCAAGCCCGTTCGCCGCCGGGAGGATGCGCGCCTGGTCACGGGGCGGGGATGCTACACGGACGACGTCTCGCTCCCCGGTCAGGCCTTCGCCTGTTTCGTGCGCTCGCCGCACGCCCACGCCCGCATCCGCCGGATCGACCCGGCCGGCGCCCTGGCCGTCCCCGGCGTGCTCGCCGTCCTGACCGGCGCGGATTCCGCCGCCGACGGCCTGCAGCCGATCCCGCACCGCCCGGTGCCGACCAATCCGCACGAGGTGCCGCTGCGCAGTCCCGACGGCTCGCCATTCTTCATCTCGGTCCATCGGCCGCTGCCCGCCGACCGGGCCCGTTTCGTGGGCGAGGCCGTGGCCATGGTCATCGCCGAGACGGCGGCGGCGGCTCGCGATGGCGCCGAGCAGATCGCCGTGGACTTCGAGCCGCTGCCGGCCGTCACCACCACCGCCCAGGCGGCCGCCGGGGGCGCGCCGATCGTCTGGGAGGAGTCGAAATCCAACGTGTGCGTCGATTCCCAGGCCGGCGATGCCGCCGTCACCGACGCCGCCTTCCGCCGGGCCGCCCACGTGGTGCGACTGCAGACGCAGGTGAATCGGGTCACCGGAGTGCCCATGGAGCCGCGGGCGGCACTCGCCGTCTGGGACGAGGCCGACGGACGCTACACGCTCTACGCCGGCTCGGGCGGCTCGGTCCGCATCAAGAGCGATCTGGCTGGCACGCTGGGCGTGCCCGAGAGCGCTGTGCGCGTGGTGGCCCGGGAGGTCGGCGGCAATTACGGCACGCGCAACGCCTTCTACCCCGAGTTCGCTTTGATCGCGTGGGCGGCCCGGCGCCTGAAGCGGCCCGTGAAGTGGACCGGCGATCGCCGGGAAGGCTTCCTCACCGACTATCAGGCGCGCGACCTCGTCTGCCACATCGAGCTGGCCCTGGACGCCGACGGCACGTTTCTCGCCCTGCGCGGCGTGAACACGAGCAACGTCGGCGCGCACGGCGTGTCCTTCATCCCCCTGGCCAAGGGCGTGGCGGTGCTACCCAGCGTCTACCACGTGCCGGCCGCGGCGGTGCGGGGCCAGGGCGTGCACAGCCACACGGCGCCGACCTATCCGTATCGCAGCGCGGGCCGGCCGGAGGTGATGTTCGCGCTGGAGCGGCTGATCGACCTGGCCGCGCGCCGCCACGGCTTCGACCGTGTCGAGCTGCGCCGCCGCAACCTGGTGCCGCCGACGGCGATGCCGTATCGCAACCCGCTCGGCCTGCTCTACGACAGCGGCGACTACCCGGCGGCGCAGGACCGGGCGATCGCTCTGGCCGACTGGGCCGGCTTCGAGGCGCGCCGGGCCGAAGCGCGCCGGCGCGGCCGGTATCGGGGCATCGGGATGGCCAACTACCTGGAGCTCAACACCGGCGCGCCGCGCGAGCGGGCCGAGATCACCGTGCGCCCCTCCGGCGAGATCGACGTGGTGATCGGTACGCTGTCGGCCGGGCAGGGCCACGAGACGAGCCTGGCCCAGCTCATCGCCGAGTGGTTCGACGTGGAGCTGGCCGGGGTGCGAATGATCACCGGCGACACCGACGTGGCGTCGGTGGGGGGCGGGTCGCACTCGGGGCGTTCGATGCGGCTCGGCGCCGTGGTGATGGCCAGGGCCTGCGACGAGATCGTCGAGCGGGGCAGGCGCCAGGCCGCCTGGCTGCTGGAGGCGGCCGACGTCGACATCGAGCTGGTGGGGCACCGGTTCACGGTGAGGGGGACCGATCGTTCGGTCGACCTCTTCGAGGTAGCGGCGGCCGCGCTGCGGGCGGACGCCCCCGCGGAGCTGCGCGGGCCGCTGGTTGGTACCGGGGACGAGACCATGAGCGTGCCCTCGTACCCGTACGGCTGCGCGGTGTGCGAGGTGGAGGTCGACCCGGACACCGGCGTGACCGAAATCGTGCGGTACACCACGGTCGACGACGTGGGGCGCGCCGTCAATCCCCTGATCCTCGAAGGGCAGGCCCACGGCGGCATCGCCGCCGGCGTGGGGCAGGCGCTGTGGGAGCAGTGCGCCTACGATGCCGACACCGGCCAGCTCCACTCGGCGACGTTCATGGATTACGCTGTCCCGCGCGCCGACGCCGTGCCGTCGTTCACCACCGAGCTCAGCGAAGTGCCCTCGACCTCCAATCCCCTGGGCCTCCGTGGCGGCGGCGAGGGCGGCACCACGCCCGCGCTGGCCGCGGTGGTCAATGCTATCGTCGACGCGCTGGCCGAGCTGGGCGTGGAGCACGTGGAGATGCCGGCCACGCCGGAGCGGGTCTGGCGAGCGATTCAGGACGCCCGGAGCTCGAGCCGGGCCTGAAGCGAGGAGGGAGCCCGCGCACCCCCCCGGGATGCGCGGGCCCACTGCGCTACTTCTTCTTCGCCGTGCAGCTCTTCGCCGAAGCCGACCACATGCCGCCGGCCTTCTCACAGTCGGCCTTGGTGCGGTACTTCGACATCGTGTCGCCCGAGCCGGACGGGCTGGCCGAGGGCGAGCTGGGGGACGTGCTCGGTGCGCTCTGAACGCCGCTGCCCGATGGACTCTTGCCGCCCGACGGGCTGCTGCTCGGAGGCTTCGTGCCGCCGGCGCCACTGCCACTCTGGGCGAGGGCGATCGCAGGTACCAACGCCAGGATGCCAACGAGAAGTGCCGCTGTCAGTTTCTTCATGCGTTTTTCCTCCGCGAGATCGGTGCGTCTCGCTTGGGCCACAATGGACTCGGCGCTGTGCGCGCCAGCCGGATCAGGGTGCAAGATCCGGTCCCCCGCGCAAACCCTGGTTTTGTCAGGCTCTGCGGGCGAGCCTCCGGGTAGGGCGGGGGAAGATCACGGAAGGAGATTTCCCGGGGTCTTCAGCTACAGGCGATCGTATAGACGTCCGTCACCCCGTCGGGCAGGCGCTGCTCGTGCCAGGCGCGGCCCCCATCCCGGGTGCCGAAGACCTGACCGCTGCGGCTGACGCAATAGACCTGCTCGGGATCGCGGGGATGCAGGGCCACCGCCATCATGGTGCTGTCGGCCTTGATGCCGCGGTCGAAGCGTGTCCAGGTCTCGCCGAGATCCTGGCT
Source organism: Candidatus Methylomirabilota bacterium (assembly GCA_035709005.1). Classification (NCBI taxonomy): domain Bacteria; phylum Methylomirabilota (SeqCode); species Candidatus Methylomirabilota bacterium. Next base: position 15,049 of record DASTFB010000046.1, read on the forward strand.
ACGGTAGAGGGAGCCATCCTCACTGCGGGCCGCCGGACTGAGGCAGGCGTAGAGCGTGCGCGGATCTTGCGGCGAGACCCGCACGTCCCGCGCGTACGTGAGCGGCGAGAACCGGCCGATCTCCATGTCGCGCCAGGTGGCTCCCCGGTCGACGCTCTGGAACAGGCCCATCCGGACGGCGAGAAACACCGTGCCCGGGCGGGCCGCGCTCACGCACAGCGCGTGGCTGTCCAGCATGCCTTCCGTGTCGGAGTCGCTCTGGATCCGGCTCTTGAGGTGCGGCTGCTCGGCGAGCTCCGCCAGCCCCGTGCTGCAATCGTCCCACGTCTCGCCACCGTCGGGGCTGCGCATGACGCCTCCGACTTCCAGCGCCCCATAGACCTCCTCCGGCTTCGCCGGGTCGATGGCCAGTCGCATCACCCGGCAGGCAAAGCTCATCCGGATGCGCTCGGGCTGCACCGCCCGGGCCAGGCGGCGCCACGTCTGGCCCGCGTCGTCGCTCCGGAAGACGCCGACCGGTGACGTGCCGGCGTAGAGCCGGCGCGGGTCGGTCGGGTGGACGAGGACCGACCACACCTCCACGCCCTCGGGAATACCGAGACGCTCCCAGCGCTCGCCCCCGTCCGTGCTGCGGTAGAGGCCGCTCCGCGTGCCCAGGTAGATCAGGTCGGGCTCGGTCGGGTGCACGGTGATCGCCTGCACGTCGACCGCGTCGGGCAAGCCCTTGGTGAGCTGCTCCCAGTGACCATTGCCCACGGCCTGCCGGAAGAGACCGCCGCGGGAATGGGACCCGACTCGCGCCGCACCGACGAAGACGTGAGAGCGTCCGGATGCGCTGGCCATGTGGCGCCTCGCTTGTCGTCTCAGTGGAAGCTCGAGATCGTGGGCAGGCGCTGGCCGGGCACGGGGTTGGCCACCGCGTCCTCCAGGCTGCGGGCCGGCCGCCACTCGGACCCCGGGCGGGCCGCGCCCGTGGTGCCCACCTGATCGATGTTCCAGTAGATTTCCAGGTTGTTGCCGTCGGGATCCTGGAACTCGATGGCGAACTGGCAGCCGGCGCGCCGGCGGCCCTCGAAGTGGATGGGGATGCCTTGCTTCTTGAGCCAGCCGCGGGCCCGGAACACCTCGTCCAGGCTTCCCACCTCGAAGGCGAAGTGATCCATACGGCTCGCGTCCCGCTTGGGCGCGCCGCCGATAAGCGCCACGCCGTGATGGTCGGTGTTGACGCGCAGGAAGACCATGCCCCCCGGCCGCATGCTGTCAGGGTAGCGGTCGCTGATCCTGAGGCCCAGCACCTCCGTGTAGAAGCGCACCGAAGCTTCGAGATCGCTCACCTGGAGCACGACGTGACCGATCTTGCGCAGCTCGAATTCGCGGGGGGCGTCTGCCTTGTCCGACATCCTTGTATCTCCCTGGGAGGCGTCGATCCTGGCCGAGTGTAGGCGATCCACGGACGGCACGCAACGCGCCGCCAAGTGCAGTAGGATGTGCGTCGACGATAGTGGGGGCCCCGGCGGAGCCGTGACGCCCCTCGAAACGGAGATTGACGATGGCGTACGACCTGGTGATCAAGAACGGCGTGGTGATCGATGGATCCGGCCTGCCCCGCTACCGGGCGGACGTGGGCGTGCGCTACGGGCGCATCGTGACGATTGGCCGCATCCGTGACCGGGCGCGGGAGGTCATCGACGCCGACGGCCAGGTGGTGGCGCCCGGCTTCGTCGACGGGCACACCCACATGGACGCCCAGATCTTCTGGGATCCCCTGGGCACGTCCTCGTGCTGGCACGGCATCACCACTGTGGTGATGGGCAACTGCGGATTCACCCTCGCCCCCTGCGCGGCGGCCGACAAGGACATGGTGATCCGCAATCTGCAGCGCGCCGAGGACATCCCGCCCGCGGCGATGGCTGCCGGTATCGAATGGCGGTGGACTACCTATCCCGAGTACCTCGATTGCCTGGAGGCCCTGCCCAAGGGGATCAACTACGCCGGCTACATCGGCCACTCGGCCCTGCGCACCTATGTGATGGGCGAGCGGGCCTTCGAGCAGCCGGCCGGAGAGGACGATCTGCGCGCCATGGCGCGCGAGCTGCGGGACGCCCTGCGCGCCGGCGCCATCGGCTTCACCACCTCTCGCTCGCCCAGCCATGAGACGCCCGACGGCCGTCCGGTGGCGAGCCGGGTGGCCACGTGGGACGAGGTGCGTCGCCTCGTGGGCGCCATGGGCGAGCTGGGCGCGGGAATCTTCGAGCTGGCCGGCGAGGAGGTCGACCGCACGCCGGGCAACCCGGGACTACGGGACTACCACGTGCGCCTGCGCGATCTGGCCGTGGAGACGGGTCGCCCCGTGACGTTCGGGGTCTTCGGCCGGCGGGCCGTCCCCGGGGTCTGGCGCAAGTACCTGGACCTGCTCGACGAGACGGCCGCCGCCGGGGGCCGCATGTTCGCCCAGGCCCACAGCCGCTCGCTGAGCGCGTTGCTGTCGTTCAAGACCCAGCTGCCCTTCGACCGCCTGCCCGTGTGGAAGGAGCTGCGTGCCCTGCCCATCGAGGAGCAGCGGCGGCGGCTGCGCGACCCCGACCTGCGCCGTCGTCTCGTGGAGAACTCGGGCGCGCGCGATGACCGGCGCGCCCTCGGCACCGAGGCCCGGCCGGCCAACTACGACTGGCTCTTCGTGTTCGACACGGTGGACGGGCCGCATCGCTCGGTGGCCGAGGTGGCGCGGGAGCGCGGTCAGCATCCGGCCGAGGCCATGATCGACCTGGCGCTGGACAGGGACCTGGACCTGTTCTTCCTGCAGCCCGTCGCCAACGAGGACCAGGACGTCGCCCTGGAGATCATGCGCCACCCGCGCTGCGTCGTGACGTTCTCGGACTCCGGCGCCCACGTCTCCCAGCTCATGGACGCCTCGCTGCAGACGCACCTGCTCAGTCACTGGGTGCGAGCCAGGCAGGCCTTCACGCTGGAGCAGGCCGTGCGCATGCTGACCCTGGTGCCGGCCACCCTGTGGGGCTTCGCCGACCGCGGCCTGCTCCGGGAGGGCATGGCCGCGGACCTGGTCATCTTCGATCCCGACACCATCGCGGCGGAGATGCCGGAGGTGGTGGACGACCTGCCGGCCGGCGCCCGGCGCCTGGTGCAGCGCACGCGCGGCGTGGCGGCCACGGTGGTGAACGGCGAAGTCCTGCTGCGCGACGGCAAGCACACCGGCGCGCTCCCCGGCCGGCTCCTGCGCGGCCCGCTGGCCCGGAGGGCATAACGCCGTGCCCGAGGGTCCACTGCCTTCGGAAAAGGAGGTGCTCGGGTACATCAAGGAACGGCGCAACTGGGGGCGCTGGGGCAAGGACGACCAGGTCGGCGCGCTGAACCTGATCACGCCGGCCAAGCGCGCGGCGGCGGCGCGGCTGGTGCGCAGCGGGCGCAGCGTGTCGCTGAGCCGTCCGTTCCCCAAGGAGCCCGGCCCCAACAACGCGCTCCCCGCGCAGCACTACATGCGGACGATGGCGCGGGGCAAGGGCGGCTTCGCCGCCGACTACTACGGCATCTTCTACCATGGCGTGGCCTCGACCCACATCGACGCGCTCTGCCACACCTGGGACGAGGAGGCCATGTGGAACGGTCGCGATCCCAAGCGGGAGATCACGTTCGAGGGGGCGACCTTCGGCTCCATCGAGCACTGGACCGAGGGCATCATCACGCGCGGCGTGCTGCTGGACGTGCCCCGCCACCGGGGCGTGCCGTGCGTGACCCAGGACGCCCCGGTGCACGGCTGGGAGCTGGACGACATTCTCCGGGCGCGGGGCATCCAGCTGACGCCCGGCGACGCCGTCTGCGTCTACGCCGGCCGCGAGGCCTGGCAGGCTCGCGATCCCGAACGTCCCTACAGCCGGCCGTTCGGGCCGGGTCCCCTGGAACGGCCGGGGCTGCACGTCTCGTGTCTGCCCTTCCTGCGCGACCACGACGTCAGCGTGCTGGTCTGGGACATGCTCGATCACCTGCCCATCGGCTACGACATCCCGTGGGCGGTTCACGCCGCGCTCTTCGCCTACGGCGTGGCCCTCGTCGACAACGCGCTCCTGGAGCCGCTGGCCCGGGCCTGCGTGGAGGAGGGCCGGGACGAGTTCATGCTGGTGATCGCGCCGCTCCGGGTGGTGGGCGGCACGGGATCGCCGGCGAATCCGCTGGCGGTGTTCTGACGGGTCATGGCCGCTCCGTACCGCGCCGACCACGTGGGAAGCTTCCTGCGTCCCCCTGAGCTCCTGCGGGCCCGTAGCGATCCGGCGGTGACGGCCGACCAGCTCCGGGAGATGGAGGATCGCGCGATCCTGGCGGGGCTGGCCCGCCAGCGCAACCTGGGCCTCGAGGTCTTCACCGACGGCGAGCTGCGGCGGAACAACTTCATGAGCGACTTCACCGACGCTGTGGCCGGCTTCGACCACACCGACGCCGTGGCCCGGGCCTGGCAGGGCCCGGCGGGGACCGTCCGCAGCGTGACGGGCATCGTGAACGCGCGGCTCCGCCAGCTGCGCCGGCTCACCGCGCACGAGGTCGGCTTCATGAAGCAGCACTGCTCGGGCATCATCAAGATGACCCTGCCCAGCGCAACCCAGTTTCCGGCCATCGCTTACAAGCAGGGGGTGTCCGACGCGGTCTACGCGAGCGCGTCGGAGTTCCTGTGGGACGTGGTGGCCATCATCCGGGCCGAGGTGCGCGCGCTCGTCGAGGAGGGCATCCGCTACGTGCAGATCGACGCGCCCCGGTACAGCTACTACATCGACCCGAAGTGGCGGGAGTACCTCCGCACGGAGATGGGCCTCGATCCCGACGCCGCGCTGGACGAGGCGATCCGCGCCGACAACGCCTGTCTGGAAGGGGTACGGCGCCCCGGCCTGACCGTGGCCATCCACCTCTGCCGTGGCAACAACCGCAGCCACTGGTACGCCGAGGGCGGCTACGATCCGATCGCCGAGAAGCTGTTCGGGACGCTGCAGGTGGACCGGTTCCTGCTCGAGTACGACGACGAGCGCTCGGGCAGCTTCGAGCCGCTCCGGTTCGTGCCCCGCGGCAAGGCCGTCGTCCTGGGCCTGGTCAGCAGCAAGCGTCCCCAGCTGGAGTCGGCCGCCGACGTACGGCGCCGCGT